>CALMAB010000595.1 GCA_937858325.1 uncultured Acetobacteraceae bacterium | reverse complement strand
GGGTGGGCCGGGTCGTCTGCCACGACAGGCCCATGCGGTGCAGCAGCCGGGACACCGACGACAGCCCATACGACACGGCCCAGCGCTGTTCGATGTGGGCCGCGATATCGACCAGCCGATAGCTGCTCAAGCCGTCCGCCTCCGGGTCCGGCCCGGCCAGCACCCAGGCCCGCAGCTCCTCCTGTCGCGCCGGGTTCAGCTTTCCCGGCCGCCCCAGCCGAGGGCGGTTGCGCAGCCCCGCCAAGCCTTCAGCATTGTAGCGCACCACTGCGTCGCGCAGCGACTGGCGCTCCCGCCCGACAATCCGGGCCGCATCCGCCCGGCTTGCTCCTTCCAACGCCTGCGCGATCGCCAGCGCCCGCAAGGCTGCGCAACGATCCGCCTCGCTCTGCGCGAACCGGCGCAACTCGGCCGCACCCACATCATTTCGGATCACCAAGCCCCGTGCACCCACCGTGTCCCCCTGCGCCAAACGGATCGCAATCGAATCACACTTCAGCCAAGCCAGGGATCACATCAGAGTCAGCAGTTGTGGCAATTGGTATGATACAAACAAGCGGACTCAGCGCGACCGCTTCATCGAAACCGCCCGCGCTCTCGGCTGCGACGAGGACGAGGCCGCGTTCAGGGCGAAGCTGGCAGTGATCGCGCGGCAGAAGCCAAAGGAGGGGACATCGGAGCCGCCCGTGACGGTTCTGCCGGCACGCCGGGCCAAGGGCGCACTGTCCGTAGCTGACTGGGCGACATCCCGGAGCGGGATGCGTGACAAAGCTCAGCGGACTTCAGAGAACAAACGGCAAGCAACGAAGCAGATGACAAGGCCGACGGCTCCCGAAACCAAACGGTAAATTGGACTAGGTAAATCTACCTAATTTTATTGACGTGTTTGTCAAATGCATAGTTGCCTTACGAAAAGCCGGCGTCGCGCTTCGTGGCGGGCTTCATCGGCAACTTCAACTTCATCCATGGCAAGCTGTCCCGGTCCGACCGGAGCGTCGTCCTGCCGGACGGCACGGCGATCCGGGGCGTGGTGCTCGACAAGGTGGGGCTGGGCCAGGAGGACGTGTCGGTCATGATCCGCCCGGACCACTTCCGCCTGCACAACGGGGAGGCCGCGCCCCGGCTCCATGGCACCGTGACGGACACGACCTATCTCGGCGGATACACGCAGCTTTCCGTGCTGACCCCCATGGGGCGGGCCGCTGTCGGTCCGGCTTCCGCCCGATGATCGCGTGCGCCCGGTGGAGAAGGGGCAAAGCATCGCCTTGACCTGCGCTCCTGTGGACGTGCGGGTTTTCTGACCCGGCGGCGCCGGGTCAATCCAGCCGGCGGCCGTGGATGATGATCGACAAGTAGGTCATGGGCTTGCTGACCAGGGTTTCCGGCCCGTGCAGCGCGGCGGAGTCGAACAGCATCGCGTCGCCGGGCGTCAGGCGATAGGACTGGTCGGCGTGGCGGTAGATGACCTCGCCGGTCAGCATGTAGATGAACTCGATTCCGTCGTGCCGGAAGCCGACATAGGGCGCCGCCTCTTCCTGCAAGGTGATGAGGTAGGGCTCAACCGCGATGGCGCCGCCCAGGGCATGGCCGAGCAGGCTGTAGCGGTGCCCGGCCTTGGTGCCGCGCCGCTCGATCAGCACCCCTTGCCCGGCCCGCACGAAGGAGCAGCCGCGCTTCTCCTCGAACGCCTCGAACAAGGCGGTCAGCGGAACGTTCAACGCCGTGGACAGCGCCTGCAAGGTCGAAAGCGAGCAGGAGATCTGCCCGTTCTCGATCTTGGACAACATGCCCACGGAGATGTCGGCCGCCGCCGCCAGGTCGGACACCTTCAGGTCCGCACGCTTGCGCAGCGTCCGGACGGTGATGCCGAGCGACTGCTCCAGCGTCCGGCTGGACGCGGGCGGCGCGGTTGATCCCGTTTGGAGGCTGGGCGGCGTCCCGTCCTGGGCAGCGTCGGACGTGTCCGCCACCGTCAGCAATCCAGCGTGGCGTCACGCTCCCAGGCGGTCAGGTGGCGCATGTAGCTGTCCCATTCCTGCCGCTTCAGCTTGACGTAGGACGAGACGAACGCCTCCCCCAGCGCGGCGCGGAGCGGCGCGCAGGCCTCAAACGCGCGTAGCGCGTCAAGCAGGTT
>CALMAB010000594.1:4853-5147 GCA_937858325.1 uncultured Acetobacteraceae bacterium | reverse complement strand
CTCGCGACCCTGCGGCCCGGCGCCCGCTGGGTCCGGCCGGGCGGGGCAGAGGACGCGGGGCCGCTGATCGAGGCCAGGTTCACGGTGCTTGCCCACGGCGGCAGCCCGGTGCTCGACGCCTGGGCGCCCGCTTGACCGCAACCCGCCCGTCCGTCCTGGTGGACCTGCGCCCGTGCTACGAGGGCTTTGCCGGCATCCCGCAGGAAACCCGGCTGCTGTTCCAGTTGTTCTCGGACATGAAGCTAAGGCGGCCCGATCCGCCGCCGGATGCACCACGTCCCCACCATCCTCAGC
>CALMAB010000594.1:0-4843 GCA_937858325.1 uncultured Acetobacteraceae bacterium | reverse complement strand
TGTTCCATCTCTTCTCGGACATGAAGCTAAGGCGGCTGGGCGGACTGGCGTCCGGCATCCATTTCGCCGGGCCGCCGCGGCGCGCCGCCGCCGGGCAAACGCCGTTCGACCGCACCCTGCAGCAGGCGCGCGTGCTGATCAGCCAGGACACCAAGCGCCACCACGCGCCGCCCGGCCTGTCGTTCCTGCTGCCCGGCCCGATCCGCCGCCGGATGCACCACGTCACCACCATCCTCAGCCTCGCGCAGCGGGAGGAGCAGCTCGACCTGCCCATCGACCCCGTGCTGTTCGAGGACTACCTATGGATGAAGCTGTTCGACAACACGCTGCCCCCTGGCGACCGCGGCCTGTTGGGCCGCGCCGAGTTCTTCGCCACCGCGCTGGGCCACGAGAACGCGCGCAGCCTGTCGCTGCTGCCGCTGCCGTTCCAGCGACGGCTCAACACGACGGGCTGGGACGTGTTCTTCGCCGCCACCGTGTCGCCGTATCGGGTGACGCCGGGCACGCAGTTCATGGTGCGCTACTACGATGCGCTGCCGCTGCTCAGCCCGCACACCATCGGTGAGCCTTGGCCGCACACCAACAGCCACGCCCGTATGCTCAAGCGCAACATGGACCAGGGCGCGCACTTCTTCTGCGACAGCGAGCCGGTGCGGGAGGACGTGCTGACGCTATTTCCCGAAAGCGAGCCGCGCGTCCACACCATCCCGGCGCTGGTGGCCCCCGAGTACCGGCCCGACGTACGGTCGGAAAGCGAGCTGCGCACCATCCTGCGGCGCCGGGCCAGCACGGCAACGGCGCCTGCGGGTGGGCGGCGGGAAGCGCCGGACGCGCCGTTGCCGAAGCTCATCATCGCTGTCTCCACGCTGGAGCCGCGCAAGAACTACCTCCGCCTGTTCCGCGGTTTCGAGATCGCGCGCCGCTTGACCAACGCGCCGATGCAGCTCCTGATCGTCGCCAACCCCGGCTGGCGCTCGGACGCGGAGCTGGCGGAACTCAAGCTGCTGGTGCGGGAAGGCGCCTACCACGTGTCCGGCGTGCCGCTGGCCGAGCTGCGGGTGCTGTATTCCATGGCGCACCTGGTCGTCGCCCCCAGCCGGGCGGAGGGGTTCGACTACAGCGGCGTCGAGGGCATGGCCTGCGGCGCGCCGCTGGTCGCGAGCGGCATCCCGGTGCACCGCTGGGTGTACGGCGACGCCGCCGCCTACTTCGATCCTTACGACGACGAGGAGTTGGCCACCATCCTAGCCCGCTTGGTCGAACTGCCGCGGGAGACTGGTGTGCTGTCCGAGATGCGTGACCGCGGGCTGCGCCAAGCGGCGCTCTACCAATCGGCGGCGCTGTCGCCGCGCTGGGAACAGGCGGTGCAATCGGTCGCCGCCCATTCGCGCGCAGCCGCGATGCAGCCGGCATGACAACGGAGACCCACCGGGACAACAACTTCGATGCCCTGCGGCTGTTCGCGGCGGGGATGGTGATCTACGGGCATGGCTGGATCCTGGCGACGCCAGCCGGGCCGGGCTTCTGGGGTGTGCCGTTCGCGCGCATTGGCCTCGACATCTTCTTCGCGATCAGCGGCTACATGGTCACCGGAAGCTGGGAGCGCACGCCGAAGCTGCTGCCGTTCCTGGCCAAGCGGGCGCTGCGCATCTTTCCCGGCCTGATCGCCTGCGTGCTCGTCACCGCCTACGTGCTCGGCCCCCGGCTCAGCAGCCTGCCGCTCCGCGCCTACCTGCACAACGGCGAGGTGCTCAAGTACCTGCAGAACATGTGGCTGTTCCAGCGGCTCTATTTGCCCGGCGTGTTCGAGGGCATGAGGCTGAACGGCGCCGTCAACGGCTCGCTGTGGAGCCTGTTCCCCGAGGTGCTGTGCTACGGGACGGTGCCGTTGCTGGCCTTGCTGCCGCTCCGGCCGCGGCTGTGGGCGCTCGGGATCGGCGGGGTGGCCGCGGGCGTTGCCGGCATGTGGCTGTTCTACGGCTATGACGGCCTGCCAATCGTCTTCTACAACACCGACGTCAAGTACATGCTGGTCCAGGTGCCGTTCTTCTTCATCGGCGGCCTGTATCGCTTGGTGGGCGGCCGCGTGCCGAACTTCTACCGGGCCGACCTCGCCCTGCTCGGCTACTCACTGAACTGGATGGTCGCGAGTTGGTATGGCTGGTGGAACCTGCCCATCGAGTGGGTGACGTTGCCCTACATGGTCATCTGCTTCGGCCGCCTGTCGATGCCGGTGGTGCGCCGGGCCGGGCGGTTCGGGGATTTCTCCTACGGCATGTACCTGTACGCGTTCCCGGTGCAGCAGATCGTGATCGCGGCCATGCCGCGCAACGAGTATCCCATCGCGACCTGCATGGCTTTGACCCTGCCGCTCGCCGTGCTGTCCTGGCACCTGGTCGAAGCGCCGGCGCTCCGCTGGAAGCCAGACCGCGGCGCGCCCGCTACGACCGCCCGAGCAGGCGCGCCAGCAGCCCAGCCGACGCCGGCTTCGGCGCCGCTTTCGCAGTGAGGCCGGGCCAGTCGGCGTAGTTGATCCGGCGCTCCTCCTCCCCGGTCAGCGGCGGCAAGGGCTGCTCGCGGCGGCGTCCGACGACGGCGGTGTGGTAGTTCGGCAGCACGCCCTGCCGGGTCAGCATCTGCTCGATCAGGATGATGAGCCGGGCCACCGTTTGGTCCCGGGGGTCGGACCAGTCGAAGTTGGGCAGGATGCCGGTGAAGAACGGCCGCATGATCGCGCCGCCATAGTCCTGGCGATGGATCAAGTCGAACCACTGGTAGGTCAGCGGCAGGATGCGGGACGCATGCACGCCCTCCGACGGGTCGTGCCCCATCATGAACTCGAGCGACGGGCGCGGCACCATGCTGCGGGTGTGCTTGGCCAGCACGTCCCAGCGGTACTGCGGGGCGAGGCAGTCGTTCACCTCGTCCATGATCGCCAGCACCTCCGGCTCGTAGATGTGGTGGTCGGGGCCGATGTACTCGTCGAACCACAGCAGGCCGCCGGGCTTCAGCACCCGGTGCATCAGCGCGTACATGTCCTCGATCTTGTCGAAGTGGTGGATCGCCGCCTGCACGAACACCGCGTCGTAGCCGGCGGTCGGCAGGTTCTCGGTCAGCACGTCGCCGCAGCGCAGGTCGAGCCCGGCCGCGTACTCCTTGTCCGCCACCCGCGCCCGCGCGCCCGCGATGGCGGTGCGCGCCATCTCGTAGGCCGGGACGTGCTGGGCATAGTTCTGCGCGACCAGGTACTCCTCCAGGAACGCCATGCCCGACCCGATGGCCAGCACTTGGGCGGGCGGCGGCGCGAAGAACTGCCGGGCGATGCTGTCCACCGACCAGCCGTCGAGCGAGCCGGTCAGCGGCTTGGCGATGGCGTGCTGATACAGGAACTTGTGCTGGGTGAAGTCGATGGGATCGCCCTCGATCACCGCCTGTGACCCGACGTGCTCCCCCTTTTCGTAGCGTTCGTCCCAGATCGCGGTGGCGTCGGCGGCCTTTTCGTCGTCCATGCTCATGTCCTGTGCCAAGCATCACCTCGATGATGCGTCCTCACCGCGTCCTCAGCGTCCGTGCACCATGAAGCCTGGCGGCAGGGTGGCCAGCAAGGCCTCGAAGTAGGGGATGGTGCGCCGCAGCCCGTCCGCGAGCGACACCGCCGGCGCCCAGCCCAGCGCCTTGGCCTGCGCGATGTCCGGGCGGCGCTGCCGGGGGTCGTCCTCCGGCAGCGGACGGTGGACCACGCGCGAGCGCGACCCGGTGAGCGCGATCACCTGCCGCGCCAGCTCCAGGATGGTGAACTCCCCGGGGTTGCCGAGGTTCACCGGCCCCGTCACCGCGTCCGGGCTGTCCATCAGCCGGACGAAGCCCTCGATCAGGTCGTCCACGTAGCAGAACGAGCGGGTCTGCTGGCCTTCGCCGAACACCGTGATGTCCTGGTGGGTCAGCGCCTGCACGATGAAGCTCGACACCACCCGGCCGTCGCGCGGGTGGGTGCGCGGGCCGTAGGTGTTGAAGACGCGCGCCACCTTGATGCGCAGCCGGTGCTGGCGGCGGTAGTCGAAGAACAGCGTTTCCGCGCAGCGCTTGCCCTCGTCGTAGCAGGAGCGCGCGCCGATGGGGTTGACGTGACCCCAGTAGTCCTCGGTCTGCGGGTGCACGGCCGGGTCGCCATACACCTCGCTGGTGGAGGCCTGCAGGATCTTGGCGCCCGTGCGCTTGGCCAGGCCCAGCATGTTGATGGCGCCGATCACGCTGGTCTTGGTGGTTTGCACGGGGTCGCGCTGGTAGTGCACCGGCGAGGCCGGGCAGGCGAGGTTGTAGATCTCGTCCACCTCGACGAACAGCGGGAAGGTCACGTCGTGGCGCATCAGCTCGAAGTTGGGATGGCCGTGCAGGTGCGCGATGTTGCGCGGCGTGCCGGTGAAGAAGTTGTCCACGCACAGCACGTGGCAGCCGGCGTCCAGCAGGCGCTCGCACAAATGCGAACCGAGGAAGCCGGCGCCGCCCGTGACCAGGACACGACGCTCAAGGTGCAACGAACCGCTCCTGACCTGAAGGCATGGGTGTTAGCGCGCAACGGCGCCGGGGTAAACCGCCCAGCCTGCCACCCGGCACGGCGCCCAGCCCAGCGCCGGCACCCGCTTGGACCGGGGCGGGGCGTTGTGCCATGTTCATATGACAGCAGAGAAGCCTCTGACACGCAGTTTTGCCAGGAGACCAGGTTTGCGCATTGCGATGATCGGCGGCGGCTACGTGGGCTTGGTGTCTGGCGCCTGCTTTGCCGACCTGGGCGTGGAGGTGGGGGTGGTGGAGTCGGATCCCGCCCGGCTGGCTGCCCTGGCGG
>CALMAB010000593.1 GCA_937858325.1 uncultured Acetobacteraceae bacterium | reverse complement strand
GTCACCGCGCTGGGCCTGCACGCGCTGCAGCACCGCGGGCAGGAAGCGACGGGGATCGTCAGCTACGACGGGCACCGGTTCCACAACCACCGCGCCCTCGGCCTGGTGGGCGACAACTTCGGCCAGGCCAAGGTCATCGCCTCCCTGCCCGGCGCCAACGCCATCGGGCACAACCGCTACGCCACCACCGGCGACACCATCCTGCGCAACGTGCAGCCGTTGTACGCCGACTTCGAGTTTGGCGGCTTCGCGGTGGCGCACAACGGCAACCTGACCAACGCCAACGCGCTGCACCGCGCGCTCGTCCGCCGCGGCTGCCTGTTCCAGAGCACGACGGACAGCGAGGTGTTCGTCCACCTGATCGCCATCAGCCTGTACTCCACCGTGGTGGACCGGCTGATCGACGCCTTGAAGCAGGTTGTCGGCGCATACTCCCTGGTCGCGCTGTCGAACGAGGCGCTGATGGGCGTGCGCGACCCGCTCGGCGTGCGCCCCTTGATCCTGGGCCGCATCGGCAACGAGGGCACCGGCGGCTGGGTGCTGGCCAGCGAGACCTGCGCCCTCGACATCGTGGGCGCCGAGTTCGTCCGCGACATCGACCCCGGCGAGATCGTCGTGATCGACGACCAGGGCGTGCGCAGCATCAAGCCGTTCGGCAGCACCCGCAGCCGGTTCTGCGTGTTCGAGTACATCTACTTCGCCCGGCCCGACTCGGTGATGGAGGGCACGCCGGTGTATGACGCCCGCAAGCGCATCGGCGCCGAGCTGGCCCGCGAAAGCCACGTGGACGCCGACGTGATCGTGCCGGTGCCGGACAGCGGCGTGCCCTCCGCCATGGGCTACAGCGCCGAAAGCGGCATCCCGTTCGAGCTGGGCATCATCCGCAACCACTACGTCGGCCGCACCTTCATCGAGCCGACCGACAGCATCCGCAACCTGGGCGTCAAGCTGAAGCACTCGGCCAATCCGTCGGTGCTCCGGGGCAAGCGGGTGATCCTGGTGGACGACAGCATCGTGCGCGGCACCACGAGCCGGAAGATCGTCGAGATGGTGCGCGCGGCAGGCGCTGCGGAAGTCCACATGCGCATTTCCTCGCCGCCCACCACGCATTCCTGCTTCTACGGCATCGACACGCCGGAGCGCGGCAAGCTGCTGGCCGCCCGGCACAGCGTGGACGAGATGGCGCAGATCATCGGCGCCGACAGCCTGGCCTTCGTCTCGCTCGACGGGCTTTACCGCGCGCTGGGCAAGGCGGACCGGGACGCCGCCAAGCCGCATTACTGCGACGCGTGCTTCACCGGGGAGTACCCGATCCCCTTGCCGGACATGACGGACAACTCGGACCGGCAGCTCAGCCTGCTGACCGAGATGCACTGATGGTTGGGTCCGGCCGCGTGGCGCTCGTCACCGGCGCCAGCCGCGGCATCGGGGCCACCGTGGCCATCGAGCTGGCCCGGCGCGGCGTCCACGTCGTCATCACCGCCCGCACCCAGGGTGGGCTGGAAGAAACCGACGACGCGATCCGCGCCGGGGGCGGCGCCGCGACCCTCTTGCCCATGGACCTCGCGGACGGCCCGGCGCTCGACCCCATCGGGCCGAGCCTGTTCGAGCGGTTCGGGCGCCTGGACATCCTGGTACACTGCGCCGGGGCGCTCGGCCGCCTGACCCCGGCGCCGCACATCCTGCCCAAGGACTGGGACACGGTGGTTGCCGTGAACCTGTCCTCCGCGTGGCGCCTGATCCGCACCTGCGGCCCGCTGCTGCTGGCGGCCCCGGCCGGGCGCGCCGTGTTCGTCACCACCGGCGTCGCTTCCGCGCCCCGTGCCTATTGGGGCGCCTACGGCGCGACCAAGGCGGGGATGCAGCACTTGGCGCTGAGCTGGGCGCAGGAGGTCGCGACCACCCCGCTCCGCGTCAACCTGTTCGACCCCGGCACCGTCGCCACCAAGCTGCGCGCCGAGGCCATGCCGGGCGAGGACCGAAGCAAGCTCGCCAAGCCGAAGGATGTGGCCGGGCCGCTGGCGGACTTGTGCGACCCGGCGCTCATGCTGCACGGGCAAGTCGTGGGGCGGTAACGCGCCTTGATGGCTTTCAACGCTGCGCGAAGGCGAGCTTGGCACTGAGAGCGACAAAGGCGGCGGCGAAGGTGCGGCGCATCCAGGCCAATACTCGCGGGCGAGAGATCACGCGTTCCCGAACCGAAGCGGCAAACATCCCATAACCGACAAAGACGACAAAGGTGAGCAGCATGAAAATTCCGCTCAACTCCAACATGCGCGAGAGCGGGTGCGGATCACTGGCGCTGATGAACTGCGGCAGGAACGCGACGAAGAAGATTGAGAGCTTTGGGTTGAGTACGTTGACTAGGACGGCCGATATGATGACTTGGACCGCCGAGCGAGGGGCAATGTCTTTTTCCACCTTAAGCGCGCCATGCTCCTTCAACGTGTTCCAAGCCATGTAGAGCAGGTAAGCCACGCCCAAGTACTTGATGACCTGGAACGCGAGCGCGCTCGCATGCAGGAGCGCCGCAAGGCCTGTGACCGCGGCGACCATGTGCGGGACGATGCCTAGGGTGCAGCCGGCCGCGGCGATGATGCTGGCGCCAGCTCCGCGCGAGAGGCCGGCAGCGAGCGTGAAAAGGACGCCGGTGCCCGGGGAAGCGACGACGATGAGAGAGGTCAACAGGAACTCAATGCTCATGGCGTCTCCTTCCCCAGCGTACAATCAGCTTGGCCTAATCAGCCGCTTGCCGCAGCGGCTCCGTTTCCCGGTCCGACTCCACCCGTTCCAGCTTCGCCTCGTGCGGCAGCGACAGCGCGACCAGCATGGCGAGGAACACCGTGGCCGACACGGCCAGCAGCCCCACCGTGTAGGACCCGGTGGCGTCCTTCATCTTGCCCATCACGAACGGCCCGGCAAACCCCGACAGGTTGCCGATGGAGTTGATGATGGCGATGCCGCCCGCCGCTGCCGACCCGCTCAGGAATGCGGTCGGCAGCGTCCAGAACACCGGCAACACCGCGAACACGCCGAACCCGGCAATGGACAAGGCGATCATCTTGCCCGTGGGATCGTCGAGCAGCGTGGACGCCGCGATGCCGGCGCCCGCCACAAGTGCTGCCAAGGCCGTGTGCTCCCGCCGCTCTCCCGTGCGGTCCGAGTGCCGGCCCCAGTACACCATGCCCAGGGTGCCCGCCGCGTAGGGGATGGCCGCGACCACCCCGGTCCAGCCGAAGCTCAGGCCGAAGTCCCGCACGATCTGCGGCAGGAAGAAGCCCAGGCTGTAGTTGGACGCCACCGCGCCGAAATACACGAAGGAGAGCAGCAGCACCCGCGTGTTGCCCAGGGCCTGCAGCACCGAGAAGTGCTGGGCCGCGACCCGCTGGCGGTGCTCGTCGTCGAGCCGCCGGGCCAGCCAGGCGCGCTGTTCCTGCGGCAGCCACTTCGCGTCGGCCGGGCGGTCGGTCAGGTAGAAGAACACGACGACAGACAGCAGCAGCGCCGGCGCCGCCTCGATGATGAACAGCCACTGCCACCCGGCAAGGCCCGCCAACCCTTCAAGGTTGAGCAGCTGGCCGGAGATCGGCGAGCCGATGACGCTGCTGAGCGGGATGGCCGCCATGAAGTAGCCGATGATCCGCCCGCGATACGCTGCGGGGAACCAGAGCGTCAGATAGAAGATGATCCCCGGGAAGAACCCGGCCTCGGCAATGCCCAGCAGGACGCGGATCGTGTAGAACACGGTTGTCGTCGATTGCCCGGTGGCCGCCGAGATCTGCGGGATGAACGCCGTCGCCATGGACAGCAGCCCCCAGGAGAACATGATGCGCGCGATCCACTTCCGGGCGCCGAACCGCTCCAGGAACAGGTTGGACGGCACCTCGAACAGGAAGTAGCTGAGGAAGAAGATGCCGGCGCCGATCCCGTAGGCCTGCGCCGTCAGCCCGAGGTCCTTGTTCATCGTCAGCGCCGCAAAGCCGACGTTCACCCGGTCCAGATATGCCACGAAGTAGCAAACGATCAGGAACGGCACGAGGCGCCGGGTCACGCGCGCAATCGTGCGGGCTTCAAGGTCCATGGCGGCTCCCCCATTTGGCCCGCACCCGGCAGGCTTCGCGTTGAGGGACAGGCAACCTGTCCCGGCCCGCACCGTCCGGTCTCAGGGGACGGTTTGCAAGTCGGATTCTACAAACCGTGCCATTATTTCATCGGGTCATGGCCCCAGTTCATCAGGGATTTACGCCAGCGCGAGTCCTCGACGTCGACCGCCGGGCGCTGCGCCGTGTGGCGATGCACGTAGCCGATGACCTTGCGCATGTCGGCGTAGTCGTTCTCCGTCAGCTTGGCGGCGGGCGTTTCCTTCAGCTCCAGGATGCGCTCGCCCATGTGGTGCCCGACCGACTCAGCGCGGCCCGGCTCCGTGACCCGCTCGCCCCCGGCGGTCATGCCGACCGACTTGCTTTCGTCGGTCTGCAGCCAGCGCCGCAGCGCCGCCGGGGTCATGTTCACGACCTCGCGGAACTCGCGCTGCGTGTCCTTGGGATCGTGCGCGGCGGTCATGCGTGGTGACTCAATGCTTGGATCAGCTCGTCTTTCTTCATGCGGGAGCGCCCTGCGACCTTGTGCTGCGCGGCGCGCTTCAGCAGCTCGGCGCGCGGCAGGTCCGCCAGCCGGGCGTCGGCCGTCTTCGCGGCGATCTTCTCCGGTTGGGCGGAGTGCTGCTTGCCCTTTTTCGTGTCGGCCTGCTTCTTCGCGGTGGTATCCGCGTATTCCTTGTCGGTCAGCTTCTCACGAGCGCGCTTGGGCAAGTAGCGCTCGCCGGTCGCCTTGCTGTCCTTGCCGGACTTGGTGCCCCATTCCTCCTTGGTCCACTGCGCCAGGTGGTTGTCGGCGGTCTTGCGCCCCTTGTAGCCGCCGCCTTCCGCCTTGTAGCGCTGCACCGCCAGCTGCGCCTTGCGGGCGGACCATTCGCCGGGGTCGCCGCCCTTGTCGCCTGCCGTGACCTCATGCTTGACCCGCTCCCAAAGCGCCGGGTCGGACCGTTCTGCCGAGCTTGCCATATGCCCCTCCTTTGCCCGGCAACGTGCAAGCATCCGGTTGGGTTGCGCGTCGCGCGCGAACACCGCTCATGCTGGACGAGGTGGCGCAGCCGACGGCCACCGCTATCATAGATGTGCACGACGCGTTTCCGTGTCACTCGACTTGGCACTGCGTCCGCCGTGACGTTCTGCCACTCAAGCAGGACATGCCATGGAACACTATCGAGTCCAAATTGCTGCCAATGGCAGAATGGTTCTACCGGCTGGGCTGAGGCAGCAACCCCATGTGGAGGGCGGCGGCCTGTTGATTATCCGTGAGGATGAGGGCCGCCTCATATTGGAAAGCGTGGATGATGCTGTCCGTCGCACCCAGGCGCTCGTGCGGCGGTATGCACCAAAGGCGGAAGGCGTCATGGATGAGTTGCTGACCGAATGCCGGGCTGAAAGCTCACGTGAGTAACCCCGCTGCCGGCAGCCCCGTCGTGCTTGATGCCTCGGCCGTGAGAACTCAGCACACCGGCATTGACAGCTGACCGCGGCTGGGCGGCAATAGCCGGAGCGGCGGGCGTCGAGGTCCAGGTGATCCGGTGAGGACGCCGCCCCTACTCCTCCGCATACGGGTTCTTCGTCCCGCGCAGCAGCAGCCGGATCGGCACGCCGGGCAGGTCGAACTTCTCGCGCAGGCTGTTCACCATGTAGCGCTGGTAGTCCTCCGGCATCTGCTCCGCCCGCGTGCCGAAGGCGATGAACGTCGGCGGGCGGGCTTTGGCCTGGGTGATGTAGCGCAGCTTGAGCCGCCGCCCGTCCACCAGCGGCGGCGCGTGGCGCTCCAGCGCCTCCTCGAACCAGCGGTTCAGCGCCCCCGTCGCCACCCGGCTGTTCCAGGTGTCGTGTACCGCCCGCACCACCGGCAGCAGCCGGTCCACGCCCACGCCGGTCAGCGCGGACAGGTTCACCACGGGGATGCCCTTCATCTGCGCCAGGCTGGTTTCCAGCCGGTCGCTGACTGCCCGGCGCGCGGCGGTGCGGTCGGCCACAGCGTCCCACTTGTTCAGCGCCAGCACGCAGGCCCGGCCTTCCCGCTCGACCAGCCGGGCGATCTGCAGGTCCTGCTCGTGCAGCCCCTCCGTGGCATCGACGCAGAGCACCACGACCTCCGCCATCTTCAGCGCCTCGATGCTGGCGCTGACCGACATCTTCTCCAGCGGCAGCTCCACTCGCGCCTTGCGGCGGAGGCCTGCGGTATCGACCAGCTCGATGGGGCCGTGCGCGTCGCGCAGCGGCACGGCCACCGCGTCGCGCGTCAGGCCGGGTTCCGGCCCGGTGATCATCCGCTCCTCGCCCAGCAGGCGGTTCAGCAGGGTGGACTTGCCGGCGTTCGGCCGGCCGACGACCGCGAGCTTCAACGGCCGCGCCAGGTCCTCTTCCGCCCCATCCCCCGGTGCCGGCAGCCGGTCGGCGATCTCCGACATCAGCTCGGACAGCCCTTCGCCATGCTCCGCCGACATCGCCAGCGGCTCGCCCAGGCCCAGGCTGTAGGCGTCCAGCGCCGCCGTCGCGCCGGCCCGGCCTTCTGCCTTGTTGGCGACCAGCAGCACCGGGCGTCCCTGGCGGCGCAGCCAGGCGGCGAAGTGGCTGTCCGCCGGGGTGACGCCGGCGCGGGCATCGACCACGAACACGATCAGGTCGGCCAAGGCCACCGCCGCTTCCGACGACGCGCGCATCCGGCCCGGCAGCGTGTCCGGTGCCGATTCCTCCAGCCCGGCGGTGTCGATCAAGCGCACGCGCTTGCCGCGCAGCAGGGCTTCCGCTTCCTTGCGGTCCCGGGTCACGCCGGGCGTGTCGGACACGATGGCGAAGCGGCGCCCGGCCAACTTGTTGAACAGCGTGCTCTTGCCGACGTTGGGCCGCCCGGCGATAACCACGGTGGGAAGCCCAGTGGACGGAACATCGGTCATCGGAACGCCTGCAAGGTGCCGTCGTCGGTCACGATGAACAGCGTGCCCGCCGCGGCGATGGGGGCCACGGCCGCCGGCCCGCGCAGCTTCTCCTGCCCTACGATGCGGCCGTCCTCGGGGCTGACCGAAAGCGCCGTCTCGTTGCTGCCGGCCAGCACCAGGCGCCCGCCCGCCAGCACCGGACCGGTCCAATACAGCCGGTCGCGGCGCCGCTCCGGGTCGTCGTAGCGCGGCAGATCGACCACCCAGCGCACCCGTCCGTCATCCCGCCCGACCGCCGCAAGCGATTGGTCAAGGGTCTGCACGAACAACCAATCGCCGGCGAGCCACGGCGTTTCGCTGCCGCCCACCTCGCGTTCCCACAGCCGCCGGCCGGAGCGCAGGTCGAGCGACACCAGCAGCCCGCCCACACCAACCGCGTAAACCCGGCCCCGGTCGATCACCGGCAGCCCGCTGATCGCCGACAGGTCCACCAAGCTGTTGCGCCCGCGCGAGGAGGCCAGGCTGTCGCTCCAGGCCAGGCCGCCGCTCTCGGCACGCACCGCCGCGAGGTCGCCCGACCCAAACCCCGTCACCACCAACCCCTCGCTGATGGCCGGCGCCGCCTGGCCGAGCACGGTCGTGGCGCTGGCCGCCGCCTGATAGGCCCAAGCCCGGTCGCCCGTCTCGGCGCCGAGGGCGATCAGCTTGTCGTCAATCGTCGTCATGTACAGCCGCCCGTCCGCCACCGTGGGCGCGGAGCGCGCGGGCGAGCCGAGCGGCTTGCGCCAGCGGATCGCCCCGGTTCCGGCATCGAGCGCCAACGCGTCCGCCCGGCCGGTGCTGACGTAAACGACGCCTTCCACCATCGCGATCCCGCCGCCCACGTTGGTGCTGCGGTCCTTGTCGTCCTGCGTTTCCGTCCGCCAGATGCGGCGTCCGGTCGCGAGGTCGAAGGCCGACACCACGGCGTCGCTGTCCATGGTGAACACCCGGTCGCCCGCGACGACCGGCTGCGCGGTGATCTTGGCGCGGTAGCCCCCGCCTTCCCCGATGCTGGCCCGCCAGTTCGGCGTCAGGCCCTCCACCGCGACGTGGCCCACGGCGTGGGTGATGGTCCCGCCCGCCTGCGGCCAGTCCGGAGTGGC
>CALMAB010000592.1 GCA_937858325.1 uncultured Acetobacteraceae bacterium | reverse complement strand
GCCGGGAACTGCGCCACGCCGATCACCAGCGTGTCCTTGGCCGAGGCGGCGGCCATGGGGGCGAGGAAGGCCAGCAGGACGGACAACAGGCGCATGGGCGGTTCCTTTCTCCTTGGGCGCGGGCCAGTCACTGCAAGCCGCGGACCAGGCCGTTGACCCCCGGTAGTTGTGAAAACCACTTTCTAAAAGGGAATCTCGTCGTCAAGGTCACTGCCTTTGCTGGGTTCCCAGGACGGGCTGCCGCCACCGCCGCCGGACCGCTCGGACGCGGGGGCGCGCTCGCGCGGCTGGTAGCCGCCACCACTTTCACCGCCCATGCCGCCCTCCTCGCCCCGGCCGCTCAGCATAGTCAGCTCGCCGCGGAACGCCGGGACCACGATCTCCGTGGTGTACTTGTCCTGGCCGGACTGGTCCTGCCACTTTCGCGTCTCGACCCGGCCTTCAAGGTAAACCTTGCTGCCCTTCTTCAAATACTTCTCGGCGATCTCGCCGAGCTTCTCGTTCTTGATGACGACGTTGTGCCACTCGGTTTTCTCTTTGCGCTCGCCCGAGCCGCGGTCGCTCCAGCTTTCGCTGGTCGCCAAGGTAAAGTTGACCACCTTGCCGCCGTTCTGGAAGCTGCGCACCTCCGGGTCCCTGCCCAAGTTGCCGATCAGGATTACTTTGTTAACAGAGCCGGCCATGCGGTGTCTCCTTTCTGTTGTGCTTTCCGTGTGTAGCATGGAACCTTGAGCGATACATCGTCAAGAAAATTGCGCACGAACACACGACTTTGTATCGGACTTTGCATAGGCAAAAACGTTCAGCATCATGCGAACAAGAATGAAAGAAGAAGTTTTGTTTTTATGGGCTGTTGGGAACTCGACGTCACCCGCCAGACGCTCTACTGGCACGTGGACTCCCAGGGTCGGTTCAGGCCCGACGGGGAGAAGCTGCTTGAGGGGAGGGGAAAGCCAGGTGGCCCAACCAGTCGCCATTGACCACCCGGTGCAGGAACTGCTGGCGCCCGAGCGAACCCCGCTCGGCGTGTTGAAAGGCAAAGCATCCGCCCGTGCTGTTCAGCCAAGTCGCCAAAAGGCTGCGGCATCTTGCCGTAGCGCCGGAGACAGAGAAGGCAGGAACCGAGGTGGACGTGGTCCTGGGCTGCCCATGGCAGGGCCTCCGGGTCGTCGCCATAGCCGTGGATCCGAGCATCCGCAACGGCTTGCAAAAGCGGATCTCGATGCTGCGAACCGCCGCCGAGTATTGCGCATGCTGGCCAACGTGCGAGCCGCCACGATAAAGCCAGTCATCACCGCCGCTGTCGCCCCGGGCACACTCGTCCACACGGACGAGTGTTCCATCTACGCGCGTCTGCCGGCTTGGGGTTACGGGCACAAGACCGTCTGTCACGGGCGCGGCGAATACGCCCGCGACGAGGACGGTCACGGCTACTGCGAGATCCACGTCAACACATGGAGGGCTGCTGGTCGCTCCTACGCTCCTGGCTGCGGCCGCACCGTGGCATCTCGCAAGACAAGCTGCCGCTTCATCTCCGCTTCTTCCAGTTCGTACACAACGCGGGACGGCGCGGCAAAGCCTTGCTCAGTGCACTCGTCACCGCGCTCGTCAGATGACCCGAGCCAACACCCTGGAACCCGACAAGAGCTGATTTCAAATGGGCGCTCAAGCCGGCCGTCTGTCTCGGCGCATCAGGATCGCGCCGGTGTCCAGGATCTCCGCTCCCCACCCCGGCGGCACCAGCGTCGTCGCGTCGAGTTGCGTCACGATGGCGGGACCCTGCAATTCCGCCCCGGCGCCCAGCTTCCTCCTGTTCAGCACCGGCACGTCCTGGGAGCCTCCGTCGAAATGCACGGTCCGCACCTCGTCCGGCTCCGGCATCGGCGCCACGGCCAGGCGCCCCGCGGCTGCCGCCGGCATCCGGCCGGTGGCCTCGACCCGCAGAGTCACGAACTCGGCCGGGGAGTCCATCGTGAAGCCGTACAGCGCCTGGTGCGCCGCCCGGAACGCCGCGAGGGCCGCCGCCTCCGTTCCCTCCCACGGCACCGCCAATTCTCCGCCCTGGCCTTCGTAGCGCATCAGGACCACGGCCTCGCAGGCACGGTCGGCTTCGGCGACCTGCTCGGCCTCAAGCCAAGCCAATGCTTCCTCCCGCAGTGTCGCCCACGCTGCGTTGATCGCGCCTTCGCTGGCTGTTCCCGCCTGCGGCAGCGTGCGGTGGAACTCGGCTTTCAGGTCGGATTGCAGCAGCCCTTCCGCGCACAGCAGGCCCGGCGCGGGTGGGATCAGCACCGCCGAGATGCCCAGCAGCGAGGCAAGCGCCGCACCGTGCAGCGATCCCGCGCCGCCGAACGGCACCAGGGTGAAGCTGCGCGGGTCCCACCCCCGCTCGACCGACACCACCCGGATCGCGCCGACCATGTTGGTGTCGGCGATCGCCAGGACGCCCCGCGCCGCCTCATGCAAGTCCAGCCCGAGCGGACCTGCAACCTCGCGTTGGATGGCCGCGGCGGCGGCGGCCGGGTCGAGCGTCATCTGGCCGTCCAGCAAGGAAGGCGGGAGGTGGCCCAGCACCAGGTGGGCGTCGGTGACGGTCGCCGCCGTGCCGCCTGCGCCGTAGCAGGCCGGCCCGGGGTCAGCCCCGGCGCTGGCCGGCCCTACGA
>CALMAB010000591.1 GCA_937858325.1 uncultured Acetobacteraceae bacterium | reverse complement strand
AGGGTGCCCCGTACGGGATTCGAACCCGTGTTACAGCCTTGAAAGGGCCGTGTCCTAGGCCTCTAGACGAACGGGACTACGTGCGGGGCGTAGCGCGGGCGGGGCCGCCGGGTCAAGCGGTGTCGGGCACATGCAGGCCCAGTTCGCGCTCCATCGCTTCGCGCATCAGGAATTTCTGCATCTTGCCGGTGACGGTCATCGGGAACTCGTCCACGAAGCGCACGTAGCGCGGCACCTTCTGGTGCGCGATCTGGCCGCGGCAGAACGCCTGGATGTCGGCCTCCGTCAGGTTCTCCCCGGCGCGCAGCTTGACCCAGGCGCACAGCTCCTCGCCGTATTTCGGGTCCGGCACGCCGAAGGCCTGCACGTCATGGATGGCAGGGTGGCGATACAGGAACTCTTCGACCTCCCGCGGATACACGTTCTCGCCGCCGCGGATCACCACGTCCTTGATGCGGCCGACGATGTTGCAGAAGCCCTCTTCGTCGATGGTGGCGAGGTCGCCGGTGTGCATCCAGCGCGCCGGGTCGATCACAGCTCGGCTGCGCGCCTCGTCGCCCCAATAGCCCAGCATCACGCTGTAGCCCCGGGTGCACAGCTCGCCGGCCACGCCGCGCGGCACGATGCGGCCCTCGGCGTCGATGATCTTCACCTCCAGATGCGGATGCACCCGGCCCACCGTGCTGACCCGGCGCTCCAGCGGGTCTGCCGTGGAGCTTTGGAAGCTCACCGGGCTGGTTTCCGTCATGCCGTAGCAGATGGTGATCTCCCGCAGGTTCATGCGCTCCACGGCCCGGCGCATCACCTCGATGGGACAGGGCGACCCGGCCATGATACCGGTGCGCAGGCTGCCGAGGTCGAAGCGGTCGAACTCCGGGTGCTCAAGCTCCGCGATGAACATGGTGGGCACGCCGTGCAGGCCGGTGCAGCGCTCGCTCGCCACCGTTTGCAGCACGTCGAGCGGGTCGAAGCCGGGGTTGGGATAGACCATCGCAGCGCCGTGCGTCGTGCAGGCGAGGTTGCCCAGCACCATGCCGAAGCAATGGTACAGCGGCACCGGGATGCACAGCCGGTCCTGCTCCGACAAGCGCATCGCCTCCCCGATGAAGAAGCCGTTGTTCAGGATGTTGTGGTGGGTGAGCGTGGCGCCCTTGGGCGCGCCGGTGGTGCCGCTGGTGAACTGGATGTTGATCGGGTCGTCGAATTGCAGCGTGGGCTGCAGCCGGGCCAGCGCCGCCCGGTGCGCGTCGGTGGCGAGGCCGGGCACGTCGTCGAACGGAAGGCAGCCCGGCGCGTGGCCTCCGATCTGAATGACCGTTCGCAGCATCGGCAGCCGCGCGCTGGACAAGCGGCCCGGCACCGACGTGGCAAGCTCCGGCACCACCTGCGCCAACATGCCGAGGTAGTCGCTGCTCTTGAACCGCGTCGCCGTGACCAACGCTTTGCAGCCCACGGTGTTGAGCGCGAACTCCAACTCCGTCACGCGGTAGGCCGGGTTCACGTTGACCAGGACGATGCCGGCCTTGGCGGTCGCGAACTGCACGACCACCCATTCGGCGTTGTTCAGCGACCAGATGCCCAGCCGGTCGCCGCGCTCCAGCCCCAGCGCCAGCAGCCCGGCGGCGAACGCTTCCGCGCGCCGCGTCAGCTCGGCATAGGTCCAGCGCACGCCCTGACTGGGGATGATCAGCGCCGGGCTGTCGGGGAAGCGGGCGGCGGTGCGGTCCAGATTTTGGCCCAGCGTTTCGCCCAGCAAGGGCACGGCCCGCGCGCCGTGCACGTAGCTGTTCCCTGGGCTGATCCCGTTGGTCATGCGACGCTCCTGGCCTATATTCGGGTGGAACACAAAAGGAATCCTGCCGTGTCCGCAAGCTTGTCCAACCGCCTGCCGGGGCTGAACTTCGACCTGGGCGAGGCCGCCGACATGCTGCGCGGCTCCGTCGAAACCTTTGCGGCCGACGAAATCGCGCCCCGCGCCGCGGAGATCGACCGCAGCAACGATTTCCCGGCCGATCTGTGGCGCAAGATGGGCGACCTCGGCGTGCTCGGCATCACCGTGGAGGACGAGTACGGCGGCGCCGGCATGGGCTACCTGGAGCATTGCGTGGCGATGGAGGAGATCAGCCGCGCCAGCGCCTCCGTGGGCCTGAGCTACGGCGCGCACAGCAACCTGTGCGTGAACCAGATCCGCAAGAACGGCAGCGAGGCGCAGAAGCGGCGCTACCTGCCCAGGCTGGTGTCCGGCGAGCACGTCGGCGCGCTGGCGATGAGCGAGCCGGGCGCAGGGTCGGACGTGGTGTCCATGCGGCTGCGGGCGGACAAGCGGGGCGACCGCTATGTGCTGAACGGCACCAAGATGTGGATCACCAACGGGCCGGAAGCGGACGTGCTGGTGGTGTATGCCAAGACCGACCCCGCCGCTGGGCCGCGCGGCATCACCGCGTTCCTGATCGAGAAGGGAATGCCGGGGTTCACCTGCGCGCAGAAGCTCGACAAGCTCGGCATGCGCGGCAGCAACACCGGGGAGTTGGTGTTCCAGGATTGCGAGGTGCCGGAGGAGCAGGTGATGGGCGGCGTGGGCCGCGGCGTCAACGTGCTGATGTCCGGCCTGGACTACGAGCGCGCGGTGCTGGCGGCGGGTCCGCTCGGCATCATGCAGGCCTGCATGGACGTGGTGCTGCCGTATATCCATGAGCGCAAGCAGTTCGGCCAGGCCATCGGCGAGTTCCAGCTCATGCAGGGCAAGATCGCCGACATGTACACGACGCTGAACGCGGCCCGCGCTTATGTGTATTCCGTCGCCAAGGCCTGCGACCGCGGGGAAACGACGCGCAAGGACGCGGCCGGCGCCATCCTGTATGCGGCGGAGCGCGCGACCTGGATGGCATTGGAGGCGATCCAGGTGCTGGGCGGCAACGGCTACATCAATGACTACCCGACCGGGCGGCTGCTGCGGGATGCGAAGCTGTATGAGATCGGGGCGGGGACAAGCGAGATCCGGCGGATGCTGATTGGGCGGGAGCTGTTTCGGGAGAGTGCTTGAATTTACTCAGATGTTTGTTGGAAAAGGTTTTATCTCGGCTCTAATGTCTTTGCTGGCGGTTTGAATCTCATTTGCGACTCCAGTGTCGCAAGCGTCCTTCGCTCGCTTAAGAATTGGCTTCATGTGAAGCGCCTCTCGACTAGCATCGAACAGGTCGATCATTGGAAAAATGATGCACAAAACACACAACAGAATGGCTGGAAAATTTGGGATTTTGCCGATAGGGTCTATAACTGAGGACCAGAATAGAAGCAGAATGTCGAATAGTGCGACATATAGGTGCAACCCATACAGATTACCTTTCGTATAACCAACAAGCTCTCGTTTGTAGATTTCATAATCCCGTAAAGCTTGAACAAGATTTTCGAGGGCCTGTAATGGCACATTTGGATCGCGCATTGCTATTTTCGCGTTTTGAATGGTCCCTTTCACTCTTGGACCAAGAGCGTGTTGAATCTGTGGGCCAGCTACTGCGAATGCAATGCTGGTTGCCGCACCGAGTTGGAAGATAGATTGCATAGCAGACAATTTGGTTTTGCCAACTAGCCATTTCTGAGCTGTGTGTGAATAGGGTAGTATCGCAAGAAATATAAAGGTCGCAATCAGAGACGCTATAATAGTTACAATTTCTATTTTATATTTTCTGTAAGATTTTAGAACCACCATACAGAAACTAGACATACAATAATTTCTTAAAATTATTTTTGTCATAAACAATGTATAAGGCAAAGAATATGTTTGAAATACGGCTATAGTCCCGCCCGCGCCGCCGCCACCGCCTGCTGCAAGTCGCCCAACTCGATCAGCCCGGCGAACACCTTCTTGTCAACGATCAGCGCCGGGGTGCCTTGCAGCCCGATCTGCTGGGCGAGCGCGATGTTGGCGTCGAGCCGCGCCTTGATCGCCGGGTCGTCCATGTCGCGCAGCAGCCGCCCGCCGTCGAGGCCCAGGCGCTCTGCCGCCGTGCGCAGCGTGTCCCGCGTGGGAGGCGCGGAGTCGTGCATCACCGCGTCCTGCATCTTGAAATATCCGCCTTGACGCTGTGCAGCCAATAGCGCGCGGCCTTCCAACTGGCTGGCGGGACCCAGGATCGGCAGGTCCTTGAACACGATCCGCACGTTCGGGTCGGCTTGCAGCAACGCGGCGTGGGTGGGCAACATGCGGCGGCAATACGGGCAGCGCGTGTCGTAGAACTCGACAACCGTGACGTTGGCCAGCGGGTTGCCCAGCACCGGATCGGCCGGGTCCACCAGGCTGCCGGCCAGCTTTGCCAAGGTGTTCTGCGTGGCCGTCTCCTCGCGCCGCGCTTCGTCCGCCTGCAACGCTTGCAACGCTTCCCGCAGGATCGACGGATCGGTGCGGAGCGCCTCGCGCAGCACGCCGACGACCTCGGACCGTTGGGCGGGGGTGAGGCTTTGCCCGGCGGCCGGGGTCACCAGCAGCAGCGCGAGGAGGGCGGAAAGGGCTGGGCGCATCCGGTTGATCCTTGAAGAGGGCAGCACCGCCCGTTTGGCATGGCGCGTCCGGCATAGCACTGGTTGCCGGTCCGGGCGAAGGCGGCTATGGCACGGCGCTCAGAATGCGAAAGGATTGCCCGTTGGGACACCGCAGGATGGAGGCCGCGGCACCCGGGCGCGCCGAGACCAGGGCGCGCTGCAAGGGAACACGGCGCCGCGCGGCGGTCCTGCTTGCCTCGGCGCTGGCGATGTCCGGCTGCTCGAGCCTCGGATCGCTCCGGCAAACGTGCCGGGGCGGCCGGCCGGACTCCGACGGGACGCAGCGCCTGACCGGCTTCATCGGCGGCGCCGTCGCGGATGAGGGGCGGGCGGCCGCCCAGGAA
>CALMAB010000590.1 GCA_937858325.1 uncultured Acetobacteraceae bacterium | reverse complement strand
GCCCGCACGTCCGGGTTGCTCCAAAGCTCCGCGGGCTTGCCCGACACCAGCAGGCTCCCGGTTTCCAGCACGTAGCCGCGGTCGGCGACGGACAGCGCCATGTGCGCGTTCTGCTCCACCAGCAGCACGGTGGTGCCGCGCTGGCGGATTTCGCCGATGATGCGGAACACCTGCTGCACGACCAAGGGGGCCAAGCCCAGCGACGGCTCGTCCAGCAGCAGCAGGCGCGGCTTCGCCATCATGCCGCGGGCGACCGCGACCATCTGCAGCTGCCCGCCCGAAAGCGTCCAGCCCAGCGCGTGCTCCAGCCGCTTCAGGTCGGGGAAGAAGGCCAGCATCTCATCGGTTTCCTGCTCCAGGACGCGGCGACCGGCGCCCCGGCGGTTGCTGCCGCCGAGCAGGATGTTCTCCCGCACCGTCAGCCCCGGGAACACCCGGCGCCCCTCCGGCACGTGCGCGACGCCCAGCCGCACGATGGCCTCCGGCTTCATGCCGACCAGCGACCGCCCGGCGAAGTCCAGCCGGCCCGCAACGTTGGGCACCAGGCCGGAGATGGCCCGCAGCGTGGTGCTCTTGCCCGCGCCGTTGCTGCCCAGGAGGGCGACGATCTCCCCTTCTTCGACTGTGAGCGAAAGGTCCTTCAGCACCTCGCCCGCGCCGTAGCGCGCGACGAGGCCGCCCAGCTCAAGCAGCGGCATCTTGGCGCGGCTCCCCCAAATAGGCGGCGATGACGTCCGGGTGGGACAGCACGTCGCGCGGGCCACCATCGGCGATGCGGCGGCCGAAGTTCAGCACGGTGATGTGGTCGGCCACCTGCTCCACCAGGTTCATGTCGTGATCGACGATCAGGATGGTCAGGCCATGCCCCTTGAGCCGGCGCAGCAGCAGGCCAAGCTCGTGCTTTTCCGAAAGGTTGAGGCCGGCGGCCGGCTCGTCGAGCAGCAGCACCTGCGGGCTGCCGGCGAGCGCCCGGGCGATCTCGACATAGCGTTGGGTGCCGTAGGACAGGGTGCCCACCATGCGGTGGGCATCGCTGCGCAGCCCGACGAAGTCGAGCGCGGCCAAGGCCCGTTCCACCACCAGCGCCGGCTGCTCCGCGATGTCGTTGCCGGGTCGCTCCGCGCCGACCATGACGTTTTCCAGCACGGTCATGCCGCGGAACACCCGGATGTTCTGGAAGGTGCGGGCCAGGCCGCGCCGGGTGCGCTGGTGCGGCGCGGTCCCGGTCACGTCCTGTCCGGCAATCGCGATGCGCCCGGCAGTTGGACGATACAGCCCAGTGACGACGTTGATGAAGGTGGTCTTGCCGGACCCGTTCGGGCCGATCAGCGCGTGCACGGTGCCGCGGCGCACCGCCATGTCCACGCCGTCCAGCGCCTTGAGGCCGCCGAAGTGCTTGGCGAGGCCGTCGATGGCCATGACAACCTCCGCGGTCTCGGTGCCGCGCTGGCTCAGCAGCGGCAAGGGCGTGACCGCGCCGTTGCCGACGGGGGCCGGGCGGCGCAGCCGGTGGGTAAGGCCCCACAGCCCGTCGGGCAGGAACACCATGATCAGGATGACGGCGGCGCCGTACACCGCGAGGTAGACCTGGCGCAGGAAGCGCAGCCATTCCGGCAGGATCACCAGCAGTCCGGTGCCGAGCAGCGCCCCGAACGGCGACTGCACCCCGCCCAGCAGCGCCATGGTCAGCAGCACGATGCTTTCGCCGAAGCCGAACTGGTCCGGGCTGATGTAGGAGAACGCGCCGGCGAACAGCCCGCCGCCCAGGCCGCCCAGCACGGCGCTGATGCCGAACGCCAGCACCTTGGTGCCGAAGATGTCGATGCCGCAGGTGCTGGCCGCGATCTCGTTGTCGCGCACCGCCTGCATGGCGCGGCCGAGCCGGGTCGTCTTGAGCCGCCAGATATACCAGGTGACGCCCATCAGCGTCACGAGGCACAGCCCCAAGTAATGGTCGCCGTTGTCGAGCCGGAGGCCCGGCACGCTGGGGCGCGCGATGTTCTTCACCCCGTCCGGCCCGTGCGTCAGGCCGGCCCAGTTGGTCAGCACCAGCGTCAGGATCTGTTGGAAGCTGATGGTGACCATGGCGAGGTAGTGCCCGCCGAGCCGCAGGCTGGCCAGGCCGAGCGCCACGCCGAACACGGTCGCCGAGACCACGCCTGCGAGGAGCGCCACGAAGAACGGCAAACCGAAGTCGACGGTGCCGAGCGCCACCCCGTAGGCGCCCAGGCCGAAGAACGCCGCCTGCGCCAGCGAGATTTGCCCGCAATAGCCGAGCACGACCACCAGCCCGGCCACCGCGATGGAGTAGGTCGCCGCCTGCATGACGATGTTGAGCGTGTAGCCCTGCTCTGGCACCAAGCTTGCAAGCGCCAGCACGCCGACGATGGCGGCGGCCAATGCCGGCAGGCCGCGCCAGGCTCGGGCCTGCGGGACGGCGGGCGCGGCGGCCATCGTCGTAGTGCTCATGACGGCGTGCTCATGCCTTCTCCGCGATCTTCTCGCCGAACAGCCCTTGCGGGCGGACCAGCAGGAACAGCAGCAGCAGCCCGAAGGCCTGCGCGTCCTTGTAGGGCACCGAGACTTACGCGGCGCCGTACGTCTCGACGATGCCGAGCGCCAGGCCGCCCAGGATGGCACCGGGAATGCTGCCGAAGCCGCCGATGATGTTGGCGGCGAAGGCCTTGAGCGAGATGATGGTGCCCATGCCCACGGACACGAACAGCACCGGCGCTACCAGGATGCCGGCCAACCCGCCAAGGGCGGCACTGTAGGCAAAGGTGATCAGGACCATGAGCGCCACGGGGATGCCGAGCAGGCTGGCCATCTCCTTGTCCTGGCTGGTGGCTTGCAGCTTCTTGCCGAGCAGGGTCTTCTCGAAGATCAGGAACTGCAGCAGCAGCATGGCGGCGGCCGTCACCATGATGGCGACATACTGGCTGTCCATGAACACGCCGCCGACCTCGAAGCCCGGCGTGTCGAACAGGCCGGGCAGCACCTCCGGGCTTGGGCCGTAGAGCGCCAGCACGGTGTTGGCGAGGAAGATGCTGGCGCCGATGGTGCTGATGATCACCGGCAACTGGCCGCGGTGGCGGAGCGGCCAGTAGGTGGCGCCCGCGAACAGCACCCCGAAGCCGGCCATCAGCACGATGGCGATCGGCAGCGCCACCCAGTATGGCACCCCGAGCAAGCTTGACAGCACGACCATCGCGTAGGCGCCCAGCATGGAGAACTCGCCCTGGGCGAAGTTCACCACGCTCGCTGCCCGGATCAGCAGCACGAAGCCGAGCGCCACCAGGGCGTAGATCGCGCCGATGCCGACACCGGTGAACAGCAGCTGCGGGACCAGGCTCACTCTTTGACTTCGATCCGGCGGTCGAACACGATCTTGCCGTTCTCGTTCCGCACCACGTTGTAGCCGCGCAGCCCGTCGCCCTTGCTGTCGAAGTTGTATTCGCCTTCCGCCCCGGCGAAACCGCGTGTGGCGGCGAGCGCCGCGCGGATCTTCTCAGGCTCGGTGTTGCCGGCGTCGCTGATCGCCCGCGCCAGCAGGTTCACCGCGTCGAACGTCCAAGACGATTGGTTGTCCGGAATTGCCTTGTAGAGGGTTTGGTACCGATCGGCGAAGGCCTTGGACGCCGGGGTCGCGTCCACCGCGTAGTCCGCGACGCCGTAGGTGCCGAACAACGCGCGCCCGGCCAGGTTGAGCGCCGTGGTGTTCACGATGGACGGCGACCCGACCCAGGGGATCGTCACGCCGAGCTGCCGAAGCTGGCGGGCGAAGATGCCGAGGTCGTTCTCGAAGGTGAAGTAGCTGCCGAGGATGTCGGCGCCCGACTGCCGCACCGCCAGCACGACGGCGGTGTAGTCCGAGGCCTGGTTGGTGTAGCCCTGCATCAGGACGGGGGTGATCCCCTTGTCTTTCAGCGCCGCTTCGAGCGCCTTCATGCCGTTGGTGCCGAAGGAGTCGGTCGAGTACACCAACGCCCATTTCTGCTTCTTCAGGTCGGCCACGCCGAACTCGGCGATGACCTTGGCAGAGTAGGTATCGTTGGGGCGGCAGCGGAACAGCCACTTGTTGCCCTGGTTCGTCAGGGTCGGCGAGGTGCCGCCAATCATCATCGGCTTGCCGACCTTCAGCACGTCGGGCGACATCGCTTCAACCTGGGTGGAGCGGATCGGGCCGATGAACGCCGCGATCTCCGGCCGTCCGGCCAGCCGGCTGAACGCCAGCACCGCGCCGGGGTTGGTGGTCTGGTCGTCCTCGACGACCAGTTCCAGCTTGCGGCCCAGCACGCCCTTCTCGTTGACCGTCTCCAGCGCCTGGCGCGCGCCGTTGAGCTGCAGCTTGCCGGCCTCCGCCGCCGGGCCGGTGGAAGGGAACACGGCGCCGATCTTGATTGTGTCCTCGGCGCGGGCAAAACGCGGAAAGGCCGCGGCAGCCGCGGCGGCGGACGCGAACGCCCGGCGGGTCAGGTGGGGCACCCCCATGTCAACTCCCTATGTGGCTCTGGTGGCCGGATTACCCATGATACGAACACACGTCCGGGCCGCCGGCAAGCCTAAGCAGGTTGAATTGCCACCGCAACATCCGCGGGCATGGCCGGCAGGTCGATCCCAACACCTTGCGCGCCGGCCATGACCGGCACCCAGCCGATCAAGCAGCCGGCGCGCGTGTCCCACGTCGCCGCCCAGTAACGCCCGGCAGCCAGGCCCGGCACCTGCACCGACACGGCCGAGCGGCGGTCCGGATCAACCCGGCCGTCCGGCAACAGCGGCGCCGTGCGCAGCAGCCACAGCACCGCTTGCCTTGCATCCCCGCACGCGAGGCACGCGACCGCCGGGTCGCTCGCGACCGGTTCGATGGGCCGCCGGTCGAAGCGCGGCCAATCCACCAATGGCAAGAAGTCGGCCAAGGCCCGTTGCGCCCGCCGCATCCCGGGCGTGAGGCCGTGCGGGTCGCGGTTCGGCCAGCGCATCCCGCCGCCCGCGCCGCCGGACGCCAGGTGCGCCCATTGCAGGTGCCGGAAATACTCGTCGTCGAACGGCTCCGCCAAGGTGATGCCGTGATCCTTGAAGGTGTGGATCGGGCCGTGCTCGCTGTCGAAGAATGGGCGCTGGTCGGTGATCTCCGCCAGCGCCTCGCGCACCAGTTGGCCGACCGCGAGCGCCGGGGCAACGGTGTCCTGCGGGTCGTCGATGGTGCCTTCCTCGTAGAAATGGTTGTTGGCGAAGTCGAGCGCCGGGTGGCGGAACACCGGCGCGTTCAGCCAAGGCTTCCAGTGCAGCTCCGGCCCGAACACCGACACGCATTGCGGATGCGCCCGGCCGTGCAGCCGCCGTTCCAGGTCGCGCAGGAACGGCCCGACGTCGCCGATGTAGTCGTCGAAGCAGTCGGGCCGGTCCTCGCCCTGCACCGGGTGCATCTCGTTCCACAGGTCCCAGGCGAACAGGGCGCCGCTGCCGCCCCAACGTTCCGTGGCGAAGGCCAGCCGCGCCTTGACCAGCGCCCGCACGCCTGGATGCACCATGAGGCTGGTGCGGTCGGGGCAGGGGCCGCCGTTCGCGGCGTTGTAAGGGTGCAGGTCCCAGCGCACCCAATGGAAATACGTGTCGAACGGGGTCAGCAGGATGCGCAGCCCGGCGGCGGCCGTGAGCCGGAACAGGTCATCCCACAGTTGCACCAACGCCGGGTTGAAGGTGCCGGCCGGCTGCTCGAAAAAATGCTCGCCGGTTTGCGCGTACTCCAGCATGAACCGCAAGCAGGTCACGCCGCTGTCGCGCAGACCGGCCAGGTGCCGCTCGGTGGCGCCGAGGTTTTGGCGCTGCAGCAGGCCGCGCCATTCCGGCCAACTGATGGCGTCGTTCTGCCCGATGGGCGTCCAGGAAGCGCCGGCGTCGGTGGCGAAATACGGCCGGCCCGGCGCGCGCTCGATCCAGCCGAGGTCCACCACGCCCCTATCTCACAGGCGCCACGCGGAGCGAGTTGGTGGTGCCGGGCTGGCCGAACGGCACGCCGGCCGTCACGACCACTTCCTGGCCCGGCGCCGCAATCCCTTCGCCGCGCGCCAGCCGCGTGGCCCGCGTCACCGCTTCCGTCATCGTGTGAACCTCCGGCGTCACCAGCGCGTGCACGCCCCACACCACCGCGAGCCGCCGCGCGGTCGAAAGGTTGGTGCTCACCCCCAGCACCGGGCAATCCGGCCGTTCCCGCGCCACGCGCAGCGCCGTGCTGCCGCCTGCGGTGAAGGCGACGATGGCCGCCGCGTTGACGGTATGCGCGACCTGCCGGGCCGCGGCCGCGATGGCGGAGGCGGAGAC
>CALMAB010000589.1 GCA_937858325.1 uncultured Acetobacteraceae bacterium | reverse complement strand
GTGCGGGACTACGCGTATTCCAGCACCGCCGCGCCGGCAGGCGTGGCCGGGGCGCCCGCGGTCGCCCCGGCGCCCATCGACTGCCAAAGGCCCTTGCCGGGCGTCGTGCCTGCACGGTGACGCCCGCGGTCGCCACGAAATCGCAACGTCATCATTCTGGGATTGAGGCGCGCCGGTCAGCAATCCTTTGGTGCGGCGCCTGGGCGATCAACGCCCTGCGCAGCCAAGGAGACGCTTGATGACGCAGTTTCACGGCCCCCTGACCGCCCAGCCTGCTTGCCCGATCACGGGCGACGCCGCCCTCACGGAACCCTCGGACGCGGGCGCCGCGCCGGTGTTCCCAACGCTTGACGGCGAGGCGCCCTTGGTCGTCGGCCACCGCGGCGCCGCCGGCGTGCGGCTTGAGGAAACCTTGGACGGCTACCGCTACGCCATCCAGCAAGGGGCCGACTTCATCGAGCCAGACGTGGTTCCCACCAAGGACGGCGTCCTGATCGCCCGGCACGAGCCGGAACTCGGCAGCACCACGGACGTGGCCGACCATCCGGAATTCGCTGACCGCTACACCATGAAGATGATCGACGGCGCGCCGGTGTCCGGCTGGTTCGCCGAAGACTTCACGCTGGCCGAGATCAAGACGCTCTACGCGCGGGAGCGCATCCCGCAGATCCGTCCGCAAAACACCCAATACAACGACCAATACCGCGTCGCGACGCTGGACGAGGTCATCGACGTGATCAAGCAGGCCGAGGCTGACACCGGCTGCCGGGTCGGCCTCATCCCTGAAACCAAGCACCCGACCTACTTCAAATATGAGGGCACCCACGTGGACGGCACGCCGATCCACATGGACACCAGCCAGATGCTCATCGACACCCTGGTCGCGGACGGGTTCACCGACCCGTCCCGCGTCATCATCCAGTCGTTCGAGGTCGCCAACCTGATCGACCTGCAAACCCGGATCATGCCCGCCGCCGGCGTGGACGTGCAACTGTTCCAACTGCTGAACGAGGGTGGCTACGACATCACCTTCAACTTTGACCCGGCCAAGGCCGCCCTCGGCGCGGACCCGAGCGTGTACCAGGCGCTGGATTACCCGATCAAGGCGGACACCGTCCCCAACAACGACCTGTACAACCCGGCCGCCCTGCAGGCGATCCACGCCCTGTACGCCGAGGCGATCGGGCCGTACAAGGACGACATCCTGCCGGCCGCCGCCGTCTCGCCGCCGGTGGACGGCAACGGCGACGGCATCCCGCTGATCGCGCGCCAGTACACCGGCGAGGAAACGAGCCTCGTGTTCGACGCCCACGCCGCCGGCCTCAAGGTCATCCCTTACACGGTCCGCGACGACGAGGCGTTCCAAACGCTGAACGCGGACGGCTCGGTGCAGGCGCCGCCGGACGAGTACCGGAAGCTGATCGCGGCGGGCGTGGACGGCTTCTTCACCGATTTCCCGGGCACCGGGCGGCAGATGGTCGATCAGCTCAAGGCGGAGGCGCTGCCGCAGTCGAAAGGGGGCGTCGGCGCGTGGCTCGACGCGGCCGGCCGGCCGGCCGACCTGCTGGGCGTATCAGTGTCCTGAAAGCGGCCGGGCGCCGGTCTGCGGGCCGGCCCCTGTCCCCGCGCGGCGGGCGGTCACGTAATTTTCAGCGATGGCTCGGCATCCCAAGCGCGGCTGCCGGGTTTTCGCCTTTGCATCACGCCAAGGACCCCCGCCCATGCGCGCACTGATCTGGAACGGCAAGGAAGACATACGCTGCGAGACCGTGCCGGACCCCACCATCCAGGACGGACGCGACGCCATCATCAAGGTGTCCGCCTGCGCCATCTGCGGCTCCGACCTGCACCTGATGGGCGGCTTCGTGCCGACCATGGAACAGGGCGACGTGCTCGGCCACGAGTGCATGGGCGAGGTCGTGGAGGTCGGCCGCGATAACACCAAGCTCAAGATCGGCGACCGCGTGGTGGTGCCGTTCACCATTTGCTGCGGCGAGTGCCGGCAGTGCAAATGGGGCAACTGGTCGGCCTGCGAGCGCACCAACCCGAACGGTGAGATGCAGGCCAAGGTGTACGGGTACCCGCTGGCCGGGCTGTTCGGCTATTCGCACGTCACCGGCGGCTTCCCCGGCGGCCAGGCGCAGTACGTCCGCGTGCCCTACGCCGACGTGGGTCCCATCAAGGTGCCGGACAGCCTGACCGACGAGCAGGTGCTGTTCCTGTCCGACATCTTCCCGACCGCCTTCATGGCGGCCGAGCATTGCGAGATCACGCCGGAGGACACCATCGCCGTCTGGGGCTGCGGCCCCGTGGGCGTCTTGGCGGTGAAGTCCTGCTTCCTGCTGGGCGCCAAGCGGGTGATCGCCATCGACACCGTGCCGGAGCGCCTGGCCCTCGCGCGGGAAGCCGGCGCCGAGACCATCGACTACGCCGAGGGCGACCTGCAGGCCCGGATCATGGAAATGACGCACGGCCAAGGGCCGGACGCGGTGATCGAGGCGGTGGGCATGGAAAGTCACGGCGCGTCCGGGATCGCGGGCGCCATCTCCAGCGTGATGAGCCACACCGTCAGCTTGGAGCGCCCCTTTGCGCTGAACCAGGCAATCCTCGCCTGCCGGCCCGGCGGCATCGTGTCGCTGCCGGGCGTGTTCGCGGGTCCCACGGGTCCGGTCAACATGGGCGCCTTCATGCAGAAGGGCCTGACCATGAAGACCGGGCAGACCCACATGCAGCGCTACATGAAGCCGCTGCTGGAGCGGATCGAGAAGGGCGAGATCGACCCGTCCTTCATCATCTCGCACCGCGCCAACAGCCTGGAGGACGGACCGGAGCTTTACAAGACGTTCCGCGACAAGAAGGACAAGTGCACCAAGGTGGTGCTGCGCCCGAACGGGTGATGCCGCCTCAAAACTCCGGGGGTGCGAGGTCCAGCCCGTCGTAAAGCTCCGACACGGGGACCTCCGCCCCGATTTCCGGCATCAAGAGCACGTCGCCGCCGCTTAGTTTTTCCAGGCCCCAGCCTGTCTCGACACGGGTGAATACCGTGGCGACCACCTGATCCTGTTCGAGCATGACGTAGCGCTGCACCGAGGGCATTGAGCGGTATTCCAGGAGCTTGGTCGTCCGGTCGGTCCTGCTAGTGCTTTCGGACATCACCTCGAAAATCACCACGGGTTCGGCGGTCACAGTGGCGTCGCGGGCGACCGGCGTGCAGGATACGAAGGCGTCGGGGTAGCGGAACCCCGGCCCGGTCCGCACCTTGATCTCAGAGCCGCGGACGTAGCATGGCGTGCCGCGCAGACGATTTCCCAGCGCGACAATGATGTTGGCCTGGATCGCTGCGTGGGCGTCCGTGCCGCCCGTCATCGCGACCGGCTCGAAGCCGTCGAACTCCCACTTCAGCTCTTGCTTGGCCTCCCAGGCGAGGAACTCCTCGGACGTCATAGCCTTGCGCTGCAACTGGCCCATCGGTCGCTTCCTTCTGGCCCCAGCCCACGACAGCGCATTGCCCCGCCGCACGCGCCAGGCTCGTTCAGACACGCCCGAACGGGTGACTCTGCCTACAAATCCAAAGGCGTGAGGTCCAGCCCATCGTATAGCTCCGATATGGGGATCTCCACCCCAATCTCTGGGATCGCGAGCGTTCCGTTGGCGTCCAGCATCACAAGGCTCCAACCAGTCTCGGTGCGGGTGACAACCGTAGCGAAGGCTTGGTCTTGTTCCAGCAGGACGCAGCGTTGCACCGAGAGCAGCGAACAATACTCCATCAGCTTCGTCGTGCGGTCAGTCTTGGCAGTGCTTTCAGACAACACCTCAAAGATCACCACAGGGTCGGCGGCCACCGTGACGCCTGGGATGATCGGCACGCAGGACACCAGGGCATCAGGGTAGCGGTATTTCGGACCGATCTGGAGTTTCACGTCCGAGCCGTAGGGCCGACACGGCTTGCCGCGCAGACGATTGTTCAAGGCAGTGATGATGTTGGCCTGGATCGCCGCATGGACGAGCGTGGCGCCCACCATCGCGACCGGCTCGAAACCGTCAAACTCCCATTTCAGCTCCTGCGTAGCTTCCCACGCGAGGAATTCCTCAGGCGTCATCACCTTGCGCAGCACTTGGCTCATCGGCAGCACTCCTTGCGGCCTACAATAGCGCGTCCCCCCGCCATCCGTGCTCTATTTCCGCACCCGGCGCAGCAGCAGCCGTACCGATCCCGGGTTGGCCGCATGGGGATGCGCCGCCGCCAGCACCAAGGAACGCAGCTCCGGCTGGTTCAGCCACATCGGGAACTCGCGCCGGATCACCCCGCCCGTTTCCCCGCTGCCGCGCCCAGTGATCACTTCAACGCAGCGCAGCTTCTCCGCGTGGGCGCTGCCCAGGAACTCCCGCAAGGCGGAGAACGCCCGCTGCGCCGTGCGCCCGTGCAGGTCCAGGGTGCGGGACGCCGCAAGCTTGCCGGTGCGGAAGCGGGTCCAGGTGGCCTTGTCCACGCCGGGCGGGTGGTGGCCGATCATCACCGGGGTCAGGCGCTGCACCGTCGGTGCCAACACCTGCGGGGTGGCGCGCGGCGCGGACGGCGGGGGGGCCGACGGCTCCGCCGGGGCCTCCGGCACGG
>CALMAB010000588.1 GCA_937858325.1 uncultured Acetobacteraceae bacterium | reverse complement strand
TCACGGGGCTGGGCCGCACCGTGCTCGCGACTGGCGGCGGTGAGGACGCCGCCCGGCTTATGGGGCTGCGGGTGGACCGGGCGAAGTGGGCGGTTTACGCGGCGAGCGGCACCCTCGCGGGCATGGCCGGCGTGATCCTGGCGGCGCAGTTCGGCGCGGGCCAGCCCATCGAGGGCGTGGGGTGGGAGCTGTTCGCGATCGCCGCCGTGGTGGTGGGGGGCACGCTGCTGACCGGCGGCGAAGGCTCGGTCGGCACGACGCTGGCCGGGGCGCTGCTGCTCGGGCTGATCTTCAACATCCTGAACTTCGAGAACGGGCGCGGCTTCATCAGCCTTTCGGCCTATTGGCAGTCGGTGATCCGCGGCCTGTTCCTGCTCGCGGTGGTGGTCATGCAGGCCAAGCTCTCGGGCCGCGCCGCGGCGCGGGACGTGTAGGGCCGCCGCGGCGCGATCCGATGCTTGTGCGATCTAAGCATCATTCTGTGGAGTGTGCTTACAAGCAGCAGGTAAAATGATGCGTCTTCAACGACTCCTAAGAAGGCATTCGTGGCGCAAGCCATGAAAGCCTGCTTAGGGCGAGCACGCCCCATTGAATGACGCTCAGGTGGGCTTGAACAGCATCTGGTCGGTGATCGCCTGCTGCTCCGGCTTGTAGTTGCCGAGGCCCCAGGCCGTCTGGTTGCCGTCGGGATTGCCCCCGCCGCCTTCCGATCCGGCGTTCCACCAACTGCCGCCGATGGGCTGCTGGTTCGCCCCGAAGGTCGGGCCGCCTTGCGCGCCGTCCTTGCCGTTCATGTAATCCAGCAAGGTGGCGGCCCAGACCTTGCTCCCGGACGACGTCATGTTGGAGCCCATCTCGCCGATCCAGACCGGGGCGATGTTCTGCGTCACCAGGTAGCCCCAATGGTTGGTCATCGCCTGGATCGCGGCCGGACCGGAGGCGTCGGTTTGCTGGCCGCCGATCTCCGCCGGGTAGTCGTGAACGGAGTACAGGACCTTGTTCGGCGTGTTGAGCGTGACCGGGTGGTCCTTGACACCGGTCAGGAGCTGCGGATAGCCGGTGCCGTCGGGCGTGATCAGGCCTTCCGCGATGATGAGCGCGCCGGGGTCGGCGGCCTGCACGGCGTTGCCCACGTCCGTGTACATCTGCTGAATGTCCGTCGGGCCGCCCGCCCCCCAGTTGGCGCGCTGCGCCGTCGGCTCGTTGTCCAGGTCAAAGCCGATCACCGTGGAGTTGCCGGCGAAGGTTTTCGCGAACTGCACCCAGTCTGCCTTGAACTTGGCCGCGTCCACCGTGCCGGCGACCCCGGCGCCGTCCGTGCCGTCCGTGCCCGGCCCCTTGTCGATCCACAAGCCGTTCGGCTGCTGGCCGCCTGATCCGTCATCGGTGTGGTGGTCGAAGATGACCTTCAAGCCCAGTTGCCCGGCGGCGCCGACGATCTTCTGGAAGACCTGCAGCGTGGTCAGGCCCTTGAGATCGCCGTTCTGGTTCCAATCCACGCCGCCCAACTGGTTGGTTCCAGCAAACGGCGTGTTGAGGTCGGCATTGGACCAGGGAATCCGAACGGTGTTGAAGCCGTCTTCCTTGATCGATTGCAGGATGGTGCCGTAGCTCGTTTTCCACAGCCCTTGCAGGGCCGAGCCAGCCGGGCCGTCCGTGCCATACCAGCCGATGGAGGCGATGCGGACGGGATTGCCGCTCGCGTCGATGACCTGGTTGCCCTTCGTGCTGAGGTACCCTGTCGGCAGCAGCGAGCCGCCGCGTCCTGATGGGGCGAAGGTTTCGCCTGTTGGGGTCGTCACGGGCGGGGGCGCGACGGCCGGAACGGCAAAGTTTGCGGTCCCGTTCGTGCCGAGCTGTGCGGGCGTTCCGCTTACCGCCCGCCCGTCATACGTCACCTGGTCGATGTAGAGGTTGCGGTCGGTGCTCGATGTGCCGCCCCAGGCATCGTTGACGAAGGTGACGCCGATGGTGTGCGCGCCGCTGCCCCAGCTTCCCCCGAGAACGACGTCCTGCGTGGCGCCCGCCGCGTGCGAGGCCGTCGCGGTGCGGACGCCGCCGACGGTTTTCCCATCCACCTGGACGGTGTATTGCGCGTCGCCCTGCCAAGCGTCTTCCGAGACGTGCAGGTCGAGCGTGTCTGCCGGGCCGGTGAACGCGAAGCCTTGCGCGCCGGCGGAGTAAAGGCTGAGCGAGCCGCCGGAAACGGCGACGCCGTCGATTGCCGCGCTGCCCACGAACAGGTTGCGGTCGGTCGTGGCCGTCCCGCCCCAGGCGTCGTTGAGGAAGTTGACGCTGACGTTGTGGGCGCCGCTCCAGTTGCCCATGACGTTGACGAGCTGTGACTGCCCGGCACTCCGCAGGGCCGTGGCGGTCAGCGTCCCGCCGACCTGCTTGCCATCCACGCTGATGGTGAATTGGGCGTTGCCGTTCCAGGCATCCTCCGACACCAAAAGCGCAAGTGTATCCTTCCCCGAGCCGACGGTCAGTGTGGCCATGATGGCGTCCTCCAGGTGCTGCTTCGGACTGTAATCGCGATGCGAAGCCCGAAGCTGGTGACGGTTCCTGTACGGAACTCGCCTGTGGCCTTTTCCTTAGCGCGATTGGCCCGGAGGGGTAGGTCAAGAATTACTATGATTTATTTGCAGAGTAGTTTTCGAGGCTTGCTTGCTGCACTTGGCTCGCCAAGGCCATGGATCGGCCTCGTGCTGAGCCTGGCCTCGGCGCCGGGCAGGAACGTTCCAGCGCGACGGCTGCCGGCGCGGCCACGGCCCGACACCCCCGGCGACGCACGGCCTCCATTGGCCTGTTAACGTCTGGTAAACGGCGGGGATTCATGCTTCCTAGAGGCTTGGTCTTTTCCCATGTCCTGGAGGTGGCGATGACATCGCCTGTAACAGGCCGCCATGAATGCCGCCCGCACCGTTCCGGTCGGCCTGCGCGTGGCCTGTCGTGGTTCGTCGCGAACATCCGCCCGCGCCCTGCAGCATGAGCGCCCTTGGCCTCGTGGGATATCCAGGCCGGACGCCCTGGACGCGGTATGCGCTGTTCGGCCTCATCTGCCTGATCGCGTTCACCTCGATTGACACGTTCAACACGCGGCTCACCGGGCTGACCGACGAGCAGATGGTCCAGCAAGGCGCGGACATCCGCGGACAGGCCGCGGCGGTCGGCCTTTGGATCGTGCTGCTGCTGGCATCGTTCTTGCCCGGCATGGCGCTGTCCCGCCCCGTCACCAAAGGGCTGGTCTGGCCGGCTCTCCTGCTGGCTTGGATCGTCGTCTCGCCGCTATGGAGCGAGAACCCGGCGCACGGCGTGGCGAAGACGGCAGCCTTCCTGGTGTCCTCGCTGGCAGTCTGGCGCCTGGCGTCGGTCGTGATGGTCAGGGAGATGCTGACCTGCACGTTCTACACGCTCTTCGTGCTCCTGGCCTTGTCCTTGTTCCTCGCCCTCGCGGTGCCGGACGTCGGGCTGCTGCTGAACGACTGGCAGCACGAAGGCCAGTGGAAGGGCGTGTTCGCCACCAAGCAGGGCCTGGGAACGGTCTCGGCGGTGTTCCTCGTGTTGGCGTTCCTGCGGCTTTCGTATCGACGGAGCGTCTTCAACGTCGCATCCTGCGCCCTCGGGCTGTGCTGCCTGCTCGGGTCCGGCTCCCGCGGCGGCGGGGTGATGGCGGTCGTGGCGGTGGCGAGCCTGATCCTGGTCCGGCGCTCGCCGAGGTTCGCCGCGCTGGTGGCCGGCATCCTGCTGTTCGGCCTGGTCCTGGGCGTCCTGGAAGTCGCCTACTTCTCCGCCACCGGCCATTCCTCGATCCAGGTGTTCGGGTCCGACATCAACCTGACGGAACGCACATTCATCTGGCAGTATGCCATATTCCATTGGGGAGACCGCCCCTATCTCGGCTTCGGCCTCAACGGGTTCTGGACAAACGACGACATCCTTTCGCTTTACCGCACCGCGCACGGGTGGGTGCTGGACAACTACCATAGCGGATACCTGGCGATCACCGTTGAGACCGGCTTGGTCGGCCTGGCCCTGTTCTCCGCCATGGCGGTCAGCCTGGCGTCGCGGCTCCGCCACCTGCTCCTTCGTGCACGGTCGAACCGGATGAGCCTGGAGATGACGGCCGGCTACGTCGTCATGTTTTTCACCATCAACCTGACCGAAACCTACTTCCTCCGCTCGACCAACTTCATGTCGGTGCTCTTCACCTTCCTGATGGTCAAGACGCTCGCCATTCCAGAGTCGTCCAGGGCGCCGGCAAAGGCCGGGAAGGTCTATCCGAGGGGCGTCCGCGTCACCGCCTGGACGGCCGTTCGGTGATTGCCGCGCGGCGCGTCCTGGCAAGGCTCGCCGTCGCGGCCGCGCTGGTCGCGTGCAGCGTCGGATCCGGCGAGGCTGCCGGCGGCGTCCGCCCGGCCGGCCGCGGCGGCAGCCTGCTGCCGACGGGATGGCTGAGCCCGCGCGGCAGCCGGAGCCTGGACGCCGA
>CALMAB010000587.1 GCA_937858325.1 uncultured Acetobacteraceae bacterium | reverse complement strand
CCAGGCAAGTACCTGGGCGTGCTCGACCCTGAGAAGGCCCGCGAGCACCTGTTCGAGGGGCTCGACCCGGCGCTTCGGGACCAGCTCAAGGACGGCCCGACCGTGGTGTTCGTCGGGGGGAACTTCGGCTGCGGCTCCTCCCGCGAGCAGCCGGTGAGCGCCATGCGCGCCTCGGGCGTGATCGCGGTGGTGGGCAGGAGCTTCGCCCGCATCTTCGGCCGCAACGCCGTGAACTGCGGGATGCTGGCGCTGGTGAACCCGGACGCCGTCAGCGCGGCGCGCCCCGGCTGCGCGGTGAGCGTGGACACGGAAACGGGCGCCGTCACGGTCGAGGGAACGGAATGCCAGTCGGCCCCGATCGCACGGCTGCCGCACGCCATCGCGACCGCGGGCGGGCTGGTCGAGTGGATCAGGGCCAAGGGCTACGCGGGCATGACAGGCGTGCCGGCCCCGACCAACCAACATGCGAGCCAGGAGGTGGACCATGGCTGAGGCCGAGCAAGCCACGATCCGCTGCGTCATCCTGCGCGGCGGGACGAGCAAGGGACTGTACTTCCATGCGGGCGACCTGCCGCCGCACGGCGCACGGCGGGACAAGCTGCTGCAGCGGCTCATGGGCTCTCCCGACATGCTGCAGATCGACGGCCTCGGCGGGTCGCGGCCGATCACGTCCAAGGTCGCGATCGTGTCGCGCTCGGCGCGCGACGACGCGGACGTGGACTACACCTTCGCCCAGGTCGAGATCGACCGGCCGGGCGTGTTCCACAACGGCAACTGCGGCAACATCTCCGCCGGCGTCGGGCCGTTCGCGATCGACGAGGGGCTGGTGCCCGCGACCGAAGGCAAGACGGAAGTCCGCATCTACAACACGAACACGGACAAGGTGCTGACCGCGACCGTGCCGGTCCGCGGCGGCAAGGCGCAGGTCGAGGGGTCGTTCGCGATCCCCGGCGTGCCCGGCACCGGCGCCGAGATCGTCATGAACTACGCCAAGACCGCCGGCGCGGCGACCGGGCGGGTGCTGCCGACCGGCCAGCCCTCCGACCGGATCGCGCTGGAGGACGGCCGCTCGGTCGAGGTCAGCCTGGTGGACGTGGCCAACCCCTGCGCCTGGGTCCGTGCCGAGGATTTCGGAATCACCGGGAGCGAGGGGGTGGAGGCGATCAACAACGACGCGCGCCTGATCGCCGCGGTCCGCGAGGTGCGGGGCAAGGCCGCCGTCAAGGTTGGCCTGTGCCGCGACTGGCACCGGGTGGACGAGGACTCCTCCGCGTTGCCGATGGTCGGCCTGGTCGCGGCCCCGGCCGAGTACAGGACGGTCAACGGCGCCCGCGCGGAGGCGGACGGCATGGACCTGCGGGTGCGGCTGATGTTCATGAACCGGCTGCACGAGAGCATCGCCGGCACCGGGTCGATGTGCCTGGCGGCGGCGTCGCGGATCCCGGGCACGGTCGTCGCCGGGGTGCGACGGGACCGAGCGGATGGGGTTCTGCGGATCGGGCATCCCTCCGGGATCATGCCGGTGCAGGTCAGGGCGCGCGAGGTCGGCGAGGCGCCGTTCGTCGCGTTCGAGGTGCTCGGCTTCAGCCGAACGGCCCGGCGCCTCATGGACTGCACGGCCTATTACCCGCGCACCACCCTGGACGGCGTGGAGGACGAAGCCCGGACCACCGCGGGCCGCCCAGCGCCCATCCCGGCCTGACGTTTCGCCCAAAACCGCCTGCAGCAGAGGACCACGCCCATGATGAACGCGACATTGTTCGACGCCACGTCGAAGCGGCCGACCGAGTTCGGCCGCATCTTCCCGCCCGACCCGGAATGGCTGGCCAGGCAGGAACCGGAGGAGATCCTGTTCCCCGATCTCCCAATCATCGACCCGCACCACCACCTTTGGGATTTGCCGGGGCTGCGCTACATGCTCGACGACCTCGTGGCCGACGCCGGCAGCGGCCACAACGTGGTCGGCACGGTGTTCGCCGACTGCCTGTCCATGTACCGGGCCGACGGACCGGCCCACTTTCGCCCCGTGGGCGAAACGGAGTTCGCGCTGGGCGTGAGCGCGATGAGCCGCAGCGGCCAGTTCGGGCCGACCCGCGCCGTGGCGGGGATCGTCGGCCACGCCGACCTCGGCCTGGGCGCCGCGGTCGAGGACGTGCTGCAAGCCCATGTGCAGGCCGGCAACGGGCGCTTCAAGGGAATCCGCTTCGCCGCGAGCTGGGACGCGAGCCCGGCGATCACAAACAGCCATCCCGGCAGCAGGCCGCACATGCTGGCCGAGCCGAACGTGCGGGAGGGCCTGCGCAAGCTCGCCGGGATGGGCCTGACGTACGACTCGTGGACCTACTTCACGCAGCTCGACGAGTTGGCGGATGCCGCAGACGCCGTGCCGGACCTCCGGATCATCATGAACCACTGCGGCGGGCCGCTCGGCTACGGCCCGTATGGGCAGGACAAGGACGCGCATTTCAATCGCTGGAAAGCCGGCGTGCTGGCCGTCGCGCAACGGCCGAACGTGGTCTGCAAGCTGGGCGGCGTGCTCGGGCGCGGCGCGGCCTACGACTACATCCACGCCGCGGTGCCGCCCACGTCGCAGGAGCTGGCCGAAGCCTGGCGGCCCTGGTTCGAGACGTGCATCGAGGCCTTCGGGCCGTCCCGGTGCATGTTCGAAAGCAACTTTCCAGTGGAAAAGATGGGGACCGGCTGGGCGGTGCTGTGGAACGCCTTCAAGCGCATCGCCGCCCGCGCGTCGGAGGACGAGCGCCGGGAGCTGTTCGCCGGCACCGCGCGACGGGTCTACCAACTCGAGGTTTAGCACAGGCGGGCGGGTCTAAGCGGGCCAGCATCGTGCCATGCTTGGCGCTTGCATGAGGCTGGTCGACCTCGCGTAAGCGGCTTCTGCGCTTGGCATCATGCTTCAACGACCTGCGACGGCCTCAACCTGCTATCAAGGAGACTCCATATGACGTTCTTCGTCGTGACTATGACCCATCCGCAGGGTGACGAATGGAACAAGCATGTCGTCGAGCACGTGCAGTATCTGCTGGAACTTGAGGAGCGCGGCAAGCTGAGGGCCTCCGGACAGCTCAAGGGAACCGGCCTTCGCTCGGGGTTCCTCATCTTCTCCGTGGCAAATCGCGCAGAACTGGATGAGCTGGTGAACAACGACCCGTTCTCAAAACATTCTCTGATTGTCGATCTGCTGGTCAACGAGTGGGTTCCGTTCATCGGCACCTATGCTGCGGAGACCAACGGCATCCCGGAGTTCGCGCGACCTGGCCATCCGTCGGATACCCTCTCCAGTTTCGCTTGACCTGCGCCTGGGGCGGTCCTCCATCGCGCATGGAGCCGGCCATGGTTGAAGCATCCTCCCAGCACCAGGGCCGAAAGAACCCCGAAGCGTGCAGGACAGGTCAGGGTTTCAACAAAGCAAGCGGACACCAGAGAAAGCCGTTCGCTCCTTCGTGGGCGTGCTCTGCTTCGCCGCCACTATGGATTGGCTTAAGTGGCGACGCGACGCAACCTAACCGGGACTTTGGCATGCCGCGCGATCCCATCAAAGAGAATCGCATGAGTTTCGGACCAAACCGCCCACTACGCCAACGCACAATCGGCGTCCTCGGCGGCATGAGCAACCAGGCCACGGGCGAGTACTACCGCCTCCAACGAGCGCTTGAACGCCCGCTTGGGCGACTGGGACAACGGGGAGATCATCGTGGTCTCGGTCAATTTCGGCAACATCGAACACTTCGTGCGCCACGACCTCTGGGACGAGGCGAAGATCTACCTCGCCGAGAAGGTGAACCGCCTGGAGTGGGCCGGGGCAGAAGTCGTCGTGTGCGTGTCGAACACCATGCACCGGGTCGTCGGGCCAATCATAGCCGAACGTGCGACGCCCTTCATCCACATCGCCGACCCGACGGGCGAGGCGATCCGCAAAGCAGGCCTCACCCGCTGATGCGCTCGACCGACCTCGCGCGACACTACGCCGAGCGGTTCGGGGTCGAGATCATGGTTCCGAACGACCCTGACAAGGCCGTGGTTGATCGGATCATCTTCGACGAACTCGTGCGTCGTGATCTCCGGTCGAGGTCGAAGGCGGATGTCGGATTCAGAAGACAACTTCAGTGGTGACCAGAAGAGCTTTGCAGCAATTCTGCCGTGGTCATGTTTACAGCTGACAGAGCCACCAGGCCGATTTTGAGGGATCAGGAGCCGCACCGGCTGGACATACTGACGGACTCGACCATGTGGCACCCACCCCGAAAGCCCCCCAAGCCGTCGGACCGCCCCTCTACGCGCGCTAAGGGCA
>CALMAB010000586.1 GCA_937858325.1 uncultured Acetobacteraceae bacterium | reverse complement strand
GCACCGGGCCGGGCAGGCTGGCGGCGGGCAGGCGGAAGCAGCCCTCGCCCACGGGCTGGAGGGGCGCCCGGAGCCGTTCGCAGGCGGCGGCCACGAACCGGCGCACCTCCTGCTCGCCACCGAGCACGGCGACGGCCTTGCGCCACTCGGGCAGCACCTCCTCCGGCTTGAGGCCGCGCTGCGCGAAGAGCGTGCGGTTCTGCTTTGCGTGCTCCTTGGCGCTTTCCCACGCGGTGTCGAGGTCGGCTTCGACCTTGCCGAAGTCGAAGATGCCCTGCTTCAGGCCGTCCGCGACGCGCCCGCTTTGCAGCAGTACCGTTTGCAGGATGGCCTCCGTGACCTTGTTCGTGTCTGCCGGCACCGGAACGGAAACGCCGAGTTCGCGCCGGATGCGCTCTGCCTTGCGGACGATCACCTTCAGCACGGCGCCGTCCACCGGGTTGTTGCTGCCGTAGAGCATGAGGGCGCGGACCCGTTTTTCGCGCTGGCCGAACCGGTCCACCCGGCCCTCCCGCTGCTCGTGCCGTGTCGGGTTCCAGGACAGGTCGTAGTGGACCACCGCCGAGAACTGGGCCTGGAGGTTGATGCCCTCCGACAAGCAGTCGGTCGCGACCAGCACCGGGGTGCGCGCCTCGGCGGCCTCGGCCAGCGCCGCGATGCGCGCCCGGCGGTCCTCGGTCGGCAGTTCGCCCGTGACGACCTCGACCACGTGCTTCGCCTCGGACAGGGTGGCGCGCAGGTGCTCGCCCACGTAGTGCGCGGTCTGGATGAAGCGGCAGAACACGACGGGCCGGAACCCGTCCGCCAGCAGGGCCTTTACCTGCGCGACCAGCAGCCGCAGCTTCGGGTCGCGCTCCGGCCCCCTCAGCGCGACGGCGCGGTCGAGCAGTTCGCGCAAAGCCGCCTCGTCGCCCGCGCCCGCCAGGGCATCGTCGATCAGGCCGGCGGGCGCGGCCTTCTCGGACGTGAGGCCGTCAGCCGCCCCGTCGAACACCGCCTCGATACCGCGCTCGTCGAGGGCCTCGATTTGCTGGCCCTCCGACACGCCCTCCATGACGCGCAAGCGGGTGGACAGGGCGACGGCGGCCGAGGCGGGCGACGAGGAGACGCAGCGCAGCAGGGCGAGCGCCGACCACCACGACATGCGCTGGCGCAGCAGGGACTGGCCCTCGACACGCCGGATCATGCCGCGCGCGTAGTCCAGCACCTCGTCGAACAGCCGCCCCCACTCGCCGGACAGGGCGTAGGTGACCTCGCCGGCCTCGCGGTCGGGAAACTCGCTGCCGGCGTCGCGCCATTCGGCGATGTCGGCGCGGCGGCGCTGGACGAAGTGCGCGGCCAGCCGCTCGCGCAGCCGCTGCCGGGCGTCGCCCTCCGGCATGCCGTGGAGGGCGCGGAAGTCGGGGTGCAACAGGCCGAGCAGGTTGCCGAAGGCGGCCTCGTCGCCCGAGTGCGGCGTGGCGGTCAAAAACACCATGTGCCGGTCCGCGCGCTCGGCCAGGCCGCGCAGCACGGCGAGGCGCTGGTTCTTCGTCTCCGCTCCCGTGCCGACCGAGGCGTGCGCTTCCTCGACGATCACGAACTCGGGGCACGCGCGCACGAATTCGTCGCGGCGGCGGTCCGACTTGATGTAGTCGAGGCTGACCACCGTGAACGGGTGCACGTCGAAGATGCTTTGCCCTTGCGGCAGGCCGCGTTCCAGCCGGCCGGCGGTGCCGGTGCGCACGATCTCGCTCTGGATGCCGAACTTGGAGGCGAGTTCCTCCTGCCACTGGTCGCACAGGTGCGGCGGGCAGAGCACCGCCAGGCGGCGGATTTCGCCCCGGTCGAGCAGTTCGCGGGCGATCAGCCCGGCCTCCACGGTCTTGCCGACGCCGACGTCGTCGGCCACCAGTAGCCGGACCGTCTCCATCTTGAGGGCCATGAGCAGCGGCACAAGCTGGTAGGCGCGCGGCTCGACGGCGATGTTGCCGAAGGAGCGGAACGGCCCCGCACCGGACCTCAGCTTGAGGCGCAGCGCGTCGCGCAGGAGCAGGGCAGCGGCCTGCGCGCCGGTCTTGCTCGGGTCGGGCGGCGGGAACGTCGCGGAGCGCGGCGGCACAGGTTCCAGCGGAAGGGAGATGAGGGTGGCGTCCTCCTCGGCGCCGCCCAGCGGGCGCAGGCGCAGCAGGTCGGCACCACCGTCGCCGGGCAGTACCACCCACTCCCGCCCGCGCGCGGTGACGAGGCTGCCGGTTCGGTACTCGACCAGGGGTGCTGTGGAAACGGCGGTGCTCACCGCGCGGCGCCCTTGCCGAACACAAACGGGAACTTGGCGAAGATCGCGGGCCAAGCAGCCGGGTGCTCGGCGAAAATGACCACCTTGTAGCCCGCGTCGCGGAGCGCTTGCCGCTTCACGTCGTCCACGGTTTTGGTCGCCGTGTTCCGGTGGTGCGGTCCGTCCACGTAGATCAGGGCTTTGGTCCTTTCGTACGCGAAGTCGGGTTGGGTCGAGAACTCGTGCAGCATCGGCTGCGCGCGGTCCGGCGGCAGGAAGCCGCCCGCGCGCGTTGCTTCCAGCCATGCGCGCTCCAACCCCGAGCCGCATTGCCGGTTCAGCGAGGCGAAGGCGTCCTCCGCGTCGGCGCCTTCGGCGTTGCCGACCTCGGTGTCTGCCCGGGCGAGGCGGCACAGCAGGTTGATCACCTGCGTGTCGCGGCGGTCGACCCGTCGGTGGTCCGGCTGGTTCGCGTAGGACAGCAGGCAGCGATAGCAGGCGGCCTCACAGTCCGGGTCGGCGTCGTCGAGGTCGGCCGCGTCGGCCCACAGGCCGGAGCGCGACGTCCAGTGACAGACCTCAAGCGCCCGCGCGGCCACGCGCCGGATCGCTCCAGGGTCCGAGGCGAGGCGATGGAGCACGCCGGCGCCGCCCTCGGCCGCCTCGTACAGCAGGATCGCGTTGCGGTTGTCGCTGTCGGGCAGCGGCTCGGCCGCGAGTTCGTTCTCCTCCAACTGGAACACGCGCTCGACGCCGCGCTTGAGGGCGTAGGTCAGCGTCGTGACTTGGTCGTCGTCGAGCCGGACGGCCTTGGGCCGCAGCACCAGCACGTTGCGCCGGTCCTCGACGAAAGGAGTGATGCGCTGGACCGTCTTGGCGGCCGGCGCGTCGTCCATCGCCTCCTCGGGCGCCTGCTCGTCGCGGCACCACTCGCCCGTGGCCACGTCGATGTTGAAGCCGAACACCGACTTGTTCTTCCGCCGCCGCCAGCCGAGGTTGATGCGCCACACCGTGGCGGCCGGGCCGTAGGACGCCGACAGCAGCTTGTCGCCGGCTTCCGTGAACACGACGGGCGTGAAGCGGGGCTTGCCGCCCTGCTCGGCGAAGCGCAGCGTGGTGATGACCTCGTAGCCCTGCCGCTGACGTTCCTCCTCATCGGAGGTGATGCGGTCGGCCCGGCGGGTGCTGACCTGGTCGATCCGGTAAAGGTCGAGCAGCGAGCGCAGATCGCCGTCGAGCCGGGCGTTGCAGTTCACGCACCGCTCGTGGTCGGCCTCGCCGTCGAAATGCCCGTAGCCGCACGCCGGGCAGAGCCGGGCGCGCCGCACCGCGAGGCGCGACGACGTCGAGACGCTTTCGGCGTCGCGGACCGACAGGATGGCCTTACGGACCCGGTAGGTCGAGCCTTCGTGGTAGATGATCGACCGGGGGCCGAACTCGGACAGGCCGAGGAAGCGCGGCCGCGACAGGAAGCTGTCGCGGCCGACCTTCTCCCGGCGCGCCGGGATGTAGGCCAGCAGGGGAAGCCGGGGAAAGTTGTAGCCCGGCAGGAACCCCTCAGAGGCGAGATAGCGATAGGCGTAGAAGTCGCTGGACATGCTGGCGCGGCTGTCGAGCAGCAGGTCGCGCTGGATGCGGGCCTCGTTGTATCGCTGCTGCGCTTCCCGCCGGGTCCGTTCGTCGGCGGCGGCGTTGATCTGGATGTTGTGGGCGAGGGTCATTTGCCGCTGCGCCGCGTTGAACAAGGTGCGCCAGCGGTCGAAGGCGCCGTCGAAGGCGAGGTGCGCCGCGTTGACGGCGTGGTCGAGCCAGCCGGGTGTGTGCCACGGCGCGGTCTCGGGCGTGAGATCGCCGTGCAGCGTTTGCAAGATGGCGATGCCACGGGCAGCGGTGCGCTGCCGGACCTGCGGCTGGTCCAACTGCGCCGCGATCTGCGACACGAGCGGCAGGTCGGGAAGCTGGCTCCGGTCCAGCACGTCCTGCACGGAGGGGCCGAGCTTCTGCCCCGTTTCGCCGAGCCAGACGGCGTGGAGGTGCGAGCGGATCAGGTCCTCGTTGGCGAGGTCGAGCGCGGGCGGGTTCACCGCGCCCGCCACCATGCGCGCCGGGTTCCGGAAGAAGTATTGGTCATGCGGCGAGCGCGCCGCGCAATAGGTCAGCACCAGCGCGGGCTGCCCGCTGCGGCCCGCCCGGCCGCTGCGCTGGGCGTAGTTCGCCGGCGTCGGCGGCACGTTCCGCATGTAGACCGTGTTCAGCGTGGCGATGTCCACGCCAAGCTCCATGGTCGGCGAGCAGAACAGCACCGGCAGGCTTGCCTCGCGAAACTGGTCCTCGCGCTGTTCCCGCTTCTCGGCGTCCACCTGCGCCGTGTGCTCGCGGGCTTGCAGGGCATGGAGGAAGCGGTCGTCGCCGCGCAGCATCTCCGCGACGTTGTGATAAAGGTCGAGAAAGAACCGGTTGGCGGCGTCCTGCTGCTCCTCCGGGCCGAGCCGCCACTCGATCACCGTGGCCGGGACCTGGTAGCCGGTGTGGCCGCCATCGACCTTCAGCGGCTCCGCCAGGCCGTAGGTGCCGAGGACGCCCAGCATGTCGTCCACGATCGCGTTGTAGGCGTCCTCGTCGAGCTTGCCAGGGAAAGCTCCTGCTGCATCCTCCCACGTCGCCTTCGCCTTGACCCGGCGGCCGAAAGCCGAACGATGGGAGATGTGCAGCGTGGGGACGGGCAGACGGCCGGTCGGCGGCTGCGGCCGGGCGATCATGGCGGCGGCGGTCACCGGCCGCTCGTCCTCCGCCAACCCCCACGGCTCCTTCAACTCGGCGAAGGAACGGTTGCGCACCTGCTCCAGATGGCCGGCGTCGAGGTAGATGGTCTTGATGCAGAGGCCCCGCCGCATGCGGTCGAGCAGGTCGCGCAACAGGCTCTCCCGCACGGCAGGCATCGCGGCGGCGAGCAGGGGGTGGCGCTTCGACCATTCCTCCTGGTCCGCCGCGCAGTCCCCCAACGACATGTAGCCGATCGCGAGGTAGCCGAGTTGTTCGAGGTTGGGGTGCGTGAAGCGCCAGCCGCGCCGGAGGTCGAAGTAGGTCCGGTAGCCGAGCACGTCCCGCAGCGCGCGCTTGGCGCCCTCGGCCTTGGCGCCCTTGGCCTCGGGCGAACTGGCGTAGTCCGTCGGGGACAGGCGCAAGTGCTTGAGGACCTCGTGGGTCAGGGTGTCGTCGGCGAGCACGCCGTCCGGCTGGTTGCGGAGCGCGGCCAGCAGGGCGCCGCGCAGCAGCAGGATCATGACGAAGTCGTTGAAGTGCCCCGCTTGGAGCGATGCGTCCTGGCGGTTGTCAGTGAAGCCGAGCAGCTTCTTGGCGGCGGGCGGCAGGCTGTCCTCGCGGAGCAGGTGCCGCATGGCCGCGAGCGTCAGCACCGTGGTCGCGCTCGACCGTCCCTCGGCGGAAAGGGAACCCAGCTTCGCCGTTTCGCTCCGCACCGCGCCGTCGAACACGGCGTCGCAGGCGCGGTTGAGGCAGAAGCGGAACGCGCCGGGGATCACCCAGCCCGGCATCCCCTGCGCGTCGCGTTCCCCCGCCATACCCACACAGAACGGCACGGGGCGGTGCTGCCGGTAATTCTGCCGAAGCCGCTGCGTGCCGTCCCCTGTCGGCTCCAGCCACTCGTCGGGGTAGCGGTCGGCGTCCTCCGCGTCGAACTCCCCGGCAGCGTCCGGCATGAAGTAGCCGATGGTTGCCCCGTCCCCGTCGGTGGCGCGCGCGATCAGTTCACGCGGGTCGATCCGCACAGGCTGGCGGTCGGCGGGAGTGATCCAGACCGGAAGGTACTCCTGCCCGCAGGCGCGGCAGAACACCGCCGCGAACAGCGGCTTGCCCCGGTCGCCGGGGCAGAACTGCTGGCCGTTCAGGGTGAGGTAGCGGTCGCCAGGACGTTCAAGCGTGGTGAACACGTCGCCCGCCCCGGCGACGAACTGGTGCAGGCGAAACGCGAAAAGCGGCCGTCCCTCCGCGTCGTGGGTCCGGTAGGCGAGCAGCAGGAAGCGGCGCAGGTACTCGAGGCACTCGGCGGCCAGCCGCCCGCTGGCATCGGCAAGGAGGTCGGCCGCTTCGGCCAGGGTCTTGGGGCGGCTCGTGCGAACCCACCTGCCGTCCGGCTTGTCGTCTTGCCGCTGGAGCCCAAGGGTCGTCTCGGCCCACGCCGCGACCGGATGCACGCGGAGCGCGCCGTGGTCGGCATCGTCCGGCACCCCGGCCGCGATGGCGGCGGCCAGGCTTGCCGCGTCGGTCCGAGCAGCATCGTCGGTGACCCGGCGCAGGGTTTCGGTGACCACGTTCTCCGGCCGGACGGTTGCCCCGAACAGGCGAGACGCGACGCCGGCCACAGCGTGGTTGCGCTGCTCGGCGGTGCCCTCGGTCGCCATGGTGGCGCTGGTGCCGACGCAAAGCAGGTCCGGGTTGGTGCGGTCGCGCACGCGGCGCACCAGCATCGCCACGTCGGCGCCCTGCCGGCCCCGGTAGGTGTGGAGTTCGTCGAGCACGAGGAAGCGCAGGTTCTTCGCCTGCTCGACCACCTGCGGGTCCGGCGCCGAGTGCCGGGTCAGCATGAGTTCCAGCATGACGTAGTTGGTGAGTAGGATGTCGGGCGGGTCCGCCGCAAGCGCCTGCCGCGCCTCGGCGCTTTCCTGCCCGGTGTAGCGCGCGAAGCGGACCGGCTCGCCGCCGTTCGGGTAGCCAAGGCGGAGATACTTTTCCAACTCCTCCATCTGCGAGTTGCAGAGGGCGTTCATCGGGTAGACGACGATGGCGCCGATGCCCGGCGCGCCGCCCGAAGCCCTGCGGCGTAGCACGTCGTCCACGATGGGAACGAAGTAGGCGAGGCTTTTGCCGGACCCGGTGCCCGTCGTTAGCACGTAGCTTTCCCGGCGCCGGGCGATGCGGATCGCCTCTTCCTGGTGTCGATGGAGCGTCAGGGGCTTTCCAGGCGCCCCGCCCTCGGTCTTGCCGAACCGAAAGATGCGCTCGCATTCCGGGTGCAGCAGGTCCTCGGCCACGAACTGGCCGATGTCGCCGCCCGGCACGAAGGCCGGGTTCAACTGGATCATGGGCGCGGGCCAGAACCGCTCGGCCTCGTATTCCCAATCCACGTGCGCCTTGATGTCGGGCGCCCTGATCGTCACGAAGGAGCGGGTGAACCGCTGGTATTCGGTGACCAGCCGGTCGCGGAACGTGAAGACATCCATGCTTGCCGCGACCGACGCCTTCTAGAACTAAACCACAGGTAGAGAATACCTACATTTAACGAACCTTAGTGGTAGTTAATGTCATGTTGGTGCCACGCCCTTGATGGCGGTGGTCCGCCGATCTCGGCCAGGCTGGCGTAGGGTTACAACGTGCTCTCGAAGACCTATGTGCCGCGCTTACGCCAGCGGCCCGCACGTACGTCAAGGCGACGCCAGCGCACGACGTCGTGCTTGGTCAGGCCCGGCCTCAAGCCTATTCAATCGGCTTGGCTGCCTGCCCGGCGACGGGCCGAAGCTTCGCTCCAAGCTGCGGTCGGCAGAACAGTCTCAGCAACCTTTCCACGTTGTCCGGCGAACCCCATGGTTCGACGTTGCGGTGTACCCATCCTCTGAACGTCTGCTGGCCCATCCGGCTCAACCCGGCCGCCTCGGTCCGCGTGCGTGCTTCCAGCACAAGCGCCAGGAACAGCGTCTGCCCCGACGCGGCAGACTCACACCTCCTCGCCGCCGCACGCGCCTGGGTCGTTTTGACGATACGGTCGAGGACTCGGCTTCTTGCCCTGTTCGCAAAACCCTCCTCACCTTGGCACGTCATGCAGCCCTAGTTTCCGGCGTTTCTGAACCGTCTGAGGACCGTACCTGGAACCATCTGTTTTGGTTGACAAGCTTGGGTTCCATGAGAGGCTGCCGGCATGATCAATCCCGCCGCCATCGCCCCCAAGCGCGTCGCCCTCTACGCGCGCGTGTCAACCTCGGATCGTGGACAAACGACCGAGAACCAACTGCGCCCCTTGCAGGCGGCAGCGGCCCGCCTCGGCTGGACCATCGTGGCCGTTCACAAGGACGAGGGGATCAGCGGGACCAAGGGCCGGTGGCAGCGGCCCGGCCTCGACGCCTTGCTCAAAAGCGTGACGCGCGGCGAGTACGACTTGGTGGCCGCCTGGTCGGTGTGCCGGCTGGGGCGGTCGCTGCCTGACCTGCTCGGCCTGCTGGGTGAACTCCAGGCACGCGGCGACGACCTTTATCTGAATCAGCAGGCGCTCGACACCTCCACCCCGGCCGGGCGGATGCTGTTCGGGATGCTCGGGCTGTTCGGCGAGTTCGAACGGGCCATAATCCGGGACCGCGTGCTCGCTGGCCTACATCGTGCCCGGTCGTCCGGCAAGCGCCTGGGCCGGCCGCCGACGACGCCGTATCAGGTCGGGCGCATCCGCGCGGCCTTGGCCGAGGGCCGGGGCGTCCGAGAGACGGCGCGCCTCTTGAAGGTGAGCGCCGCCAAGGTGTCCGAGATCAAGCGCGCGATGGCCAAGCCCGACGAGGCGGCTGCGGCCTGGCCAAGCTGAAAGCTGGCTTTCAGCTTGGCCTCGGCCGTGCGCCCACGAACAGCAACGCTCAGAATGTCACGGTCATCGGCGCGTCCCGGTGTTCCAGCAAGGCCGCCGCGATCCTCTGCGCCGGGATGACGACGCGGACGGGTTCGACACCACGGTGGCGTCGAGCAAGGGCGGCGGCATTCTCGACGCTCATGGTGGGCGACGGCACGGCATCCCCGACATCACCCAACACGACATCCGGCCATCGCCGCTCACACGCCGACCAAACCATGGCACGGGAGATGCCGCCGTGCTTGACCAGCAGCAGCACGCGATCCTCGGTGACCAGCCCGGCCATGGCGACGGACCGCCAGGGGCAATGCCGACGGGCGGCCCGGTCTCGAAAGTCCCGCAAGCCCCTACGGAACTTCGGGACGGCGGCGATGACGGGGCCGCCGCTCAAGCGGATCGCCGCCAGGCTGGTGTGAGGACCGCCGAGCCACTGGCGGATGCCTCGCCACCACCGTCGCATGATTGCACGCCGACAGGCCCAGCACCCGGCCAGATGACATCGCCACGGCCATCCTGGCTGGCGGTGCCGCCGCTCGTGCTGACAGCGGGCAAGCCGTGCGGCGAGGTTCAGGTGACCGCTGGCCAGCAGCGCCGCGATGACCTCCGACTGGTGTCGCTCGGCATCGCTGAGGGTCACACCCGATGAGCGCGGCGCTCGTTCCATCGCAGCCTCAATGCCGTTGCAGGGGTATTTAGTGTCGGAAACTTCTGCGCGATAAATAGCGGTGCGCGTTCAATCGTGAGCGCGCGGGATCAGGCCGCAGCCCATGAAGTACTCGGAAATCGTTGACCACCCCCGGTCGTGGAACCGGGACACCCATCCGGTCGTCGCCCACATCGAGATCGAAACCGAACAGCTCGGCGAGTTCGAGCGCCTTTTGGCCGATCAAACGCAGGTGCGCGTGTTGGGCCACGACGAGGGCAGCCACGGGCAGGTCGTGGCCCACGTGGCGTACGCCAGCGCCGAGATGAAGCGCCGGATCGAGAGCCGGTGGGCATGATCGTGGGGTGGCACGAGATGCCGGGCTGAGACGCTGAAGCCTGCGCTCGTCCGGATGCTCGGTTGATCTCCCTCACCTTTGTCAGGGGTACCCCGGCTGCCGCGTCCTGGTGGAACGGCACCGACGCGGCCGGCAGCGGTGAGCAGCATCGAAATATTTACCTGAGTAGATTCCAGCCTGTAATTTCTAGCCATGCTGCCAGAACAAATTGAGATCACCGTGGCGCCCGACGAGGCCATGCACGCGCGGGAATGGGACGACCCGGACCTGTTGCACGAGGTCCCGCTCGCCGGCCAGGACGCGCTGCCGGTCGAGGCATTGATCGCCCGGTGCGCGGAAGCCAGCACCGGCGCCTGGTCGTGCTGCTGCAACGACACCCTGACTGATGACGACGTTGCGGCGCCGCAGGCACGATTTCGGTTCGCCCGCGCCGAGGACGCGGCGGCCTTCCGCGCGGAACTGCCGATACGCGCGAATCCTACGGATGTCGCTGCGGCGCTGGACCTGCGGCGAAGCGTCGACGATCCTGACCTCGTGCACGAGGTTTCCTTTGTGACGCCCAAGGTTGTGTGGATTGCGCTTCTGGGGCCTTCTGGCCCCGAGTCGCTCTCGGAATATGGGGTTTCGGAATGTGGGGTCGCGCCCCGGCAGATTGCCTGGCTATACGACTCCGCACAGGGTCCCTGGACCGTGCGCTACACGATGGAACTGGAACAATGGCGCGTTGTCGCCGACTGCCGGTTCAGGTTCGCGCGCGCGGAGGACGCGGCGTTGTTCCGACTATGGTGCTGCTGACGCGCCGTCCGAGGCGCCGACGCCGGCCACCCGCCCTCCCCTGCGCATACAGATCGACGCGTTTCGCGCCTATCAATTGCCGGCCTGAGTGGCATGCCCAAGGCCCTGACGTTTTTCGCGCTGACCACTGCGACGCAGGTCTGCCTGCTGGTGCAGCAGGTGCTGATCCTGCCGCTTCTGCTGCGCGTTTGGGGCAGCGAGACCGCCGCCGCATGGTTCGTGGCCCTGGCAGTTGCCAACCTCGCGAGCGTGTTCGACCTGGGTTTGGGCAGCGCCGGCCATGCCGAACTGCTGGCCGGCGAGATGCGCGGCACGGTAGACCGCCGGTTCCGCCCGGTTTGGGCGCTGGCCCGGCTTCTGGTCATGACTCTCACCGCCGTTTGTGTCGACGGCGAGATGCTCGGCCCCGATCCGCTGCTGACGGTGACGCTCACGCTTGCCACCGCCCTGGGAACGCTGCTGGTGGTCCGAGGCACCTGGCTCGACACGCTGAGCGCCGTCAACAAGGTGGAAGCGGTGTATTTCGGCATGACGGCCAGCCGTATCGTGCTCACCGTGGGCGTGGTGGCAGGCCTGCAGGCGCCGCCGCAGGCAGTAGCGTGCATCATGCTCGGCCTGATGGCCCTGGCGCTTTGGGCGTAGGCCCGGCTGCGGCCCTCGGCGTCGCTCGGCTTGCTGCCGGGGGGTTCCGCGACATCGACTGGAGCACCATCGGCCTGGTGCACATCGCCTTGGCGCAGCCGGCCGCCACCTGGATGCGCTACAGCGCGCCCGTACTGGCGGTGGCGGCCATCTCGCCGTCTGGCTTTGTCAAATGCAGCCGGCGCACTCGCCGCCGAGGCTGTCGGACAACGGGTCGCTCGCCTGGTGCAGCAGGCGATCGCAGGTGGAGCAAATGCCGAATGTCATAGCGCGGTCTATCTTTAGGATGCTGGTACATCCGGTCCACGACCTCGCGGATCAGCCGCCGCGTCTCGTCCTCGCTGTAGCCATTCTTGGCGAAGCGTGTGTGCCAGTCGGCGAGCGTGGCGTCCTGCTTGCCAGCGAGCGGGGTGCGGAACGCGGCCAGGGCGAGGCGGAGGACGTGAACCTGTACCTGCATCCCGACACCCCCAAATCGAGGCGACCGTGCGCGTCGTCAGCGTCAGGGTGTTCAGGCAGATGAAGGCGCAGCGCGACGACGCCCACGCCGAGATCGCGCGGCTGACCCGCCAATTGAAGCGCATGGGGAAGCAGATGCAGACCCTTCGGACCTCGAACGGGGGCAACGATGCTGAGCAGCATAGCGAGATTGGCGGGGCCGATTTGCGCGGAGCGTCGGACAATATCGTGCCGTTCGCAAAGAATGAGGCTGGTGTTCCAACCCTGCGCAAGCGCGGTCGCCCGAAACGCGCAGCCCCCGCGTGATGCGGCAAGCGGGGCACCTGTGGGTGTTCCGCATCGTTATATATGGACACCCTGCACCGCTGGGGAGCATAAATCCCAGCACATACCCACAGGGCGTTAGATGCCGGCGCGCCCGCCGGCCAGCCGATCCGGGACCTGACCGGTGGAGCATGCAGTGGGGCAGCAGGACTTCGCCGTTCGGTATCATTGCGAAAGCTGGCCGGGCGGAGGACGCGCCCTGGGGCTTCTGCCCCGAACACGTTGATGAACAAGATGGTTGCGACCTCTGCTGTTGAGGACAACCAGGCACATCCAGGTCCCGTCCGGCTCCGTTGTGTCGCGTTGCGCTTCATGCGCAACAACCGCGTGGACCACGCAAGTGGTCGGATGAACGCAGCACGGATGCCGGGACATGCACGCCCCCGGCCCTGCGAGCTAGGCAGAAGCTGCGAGGACGGCTGGGGCACCATGATGGCCTGCACTGTGTGATTCCTCCCCGAACCTCGTGCCTGCCAGGGTCCGAGGTCACGGGGGGATAGAACTGCCATTCCGACCTCCCTGTGCGAAGAACATTTTCCTAATTAGGTGTCGCGAAAGCAATCGGGCAAGTGGAGCAGGAGCGGTGCGAAGCGCCGCGCAGGCGGAGCGCAGGCCGAGGCACGGTGGTGAACGGAGCAAGCGAAGCGCAGCGGAGTGAACCACCTGCCCCAAGTAGTCCATGCAAGTGGCAGCCAGACGGCGAAGCCGACCTTGGCCCGTTCCGGAATATGGCGTTCGTACGATCTTAGCCATCACAAGCACCAGATGTGTGAACCCCTGCCCTATCCGACTTGGCAAGCGTGTCAGGTCGGCGCGTACCTTCGGACCTACCTGCTGGAAGTACCCGAGGGCGCGTTGTACCTTGTGGAAGACAGCAACACGACCAACGGCGTCATCTTGCAGCAGGTCGTGTTTGCCCCGAAGCAGCCGGCGCTACCTGAGCCGAAGAATCGCAAGCACAAGCGCAAACGGGAATAATGCGCTGTTGGACTGGACTGGCTTGGCCTGGAACTGGCTCTTGCCAGCCAGGAGTCGCCATGCGCCTAGACGACATGATCCTTGACCCGGAACTGCAACCGCGCACGGCGATCGACGCCGCCTTGCTCGACGAGTACGCCGACGCCGTGCGCACCGGCACGGTGTTGCCGCCTGTGGTCGTGTTCGAGCACGGGGACCAGCGATACCTGGCGGATGGCTTCTACCGCGTCCACGCTGCTCGTGCAGCCGGCTTGGACGACATCGACGTGGACCTGCGGCCCGGCGTCGCCAGGCGGCCCTGCGCCATTCCCTGGCCGCCAACGCGGGCCATGGGCAGCGTCGCAGCAGCGGCGACTACCAGCCGCCCCTTGGATCGGCGTGGCCAACCAGTTGTTCGACGAAGCCGACGCGGACGCGGTGGCGGCGACCTTGCGCTGCTCGGCGAGGTGGGCGCGGCAACTGACCTACCTGGCGTGCGAAGCCAAGCAGGTCGAACGGGACGCGGCCATCCTGCGCGCCAAGGAAGAAGGCAAGAGCAACAAGCAGATCGCCGCCGAAGTCGGCATGTCGGACAAGGGTGTGAGCAAGGTCCTTGCGCGTGGGAACGAACGAAACCCCGCCATTGGCATCCGACCCGACGCCGCAGCGATGCCGGGGAGCAAACCTCTGGCACATTTACAAAGGTTTGGCCCCCGACATTGGCGAGCACGAAGCGCCGCCGGCTTCTCTGCCGCAGCCGCAAACGTCGGAGGCGTTTCGGCGAGCCGGCGGCTTCTGGACGCGGAAGCCGGAACCGGGACCCGACATCCCTGTGACGTTGTCCAACCGAACGCCGGAGGAAGAAGCGCGCGTGGCGTTGGCTCGCGCGCAATACATCGACGCGTAAAACCCGCGTGGCCGTGCCTGGTCACAGGCCATGATCGCCATGGAAGCGTTCGAGGACTTGTGGCCGGCGACCGACTTATTCGCGAAACCAGACCGCGCGATCCTGCGGGTCATCGGCAAGGACCTGCGGCGCACCCACGCCTACATCAACTCCTTCATAAATCGGTTTAATGATTACGCTGAAAAAAGCGCGCATGAGTACGTGCGCGACGCGATCACGAGTTGAGTTCCGAGTTGGCCCGCCAGCAGCACGCGCTGGATGCCGAGCAGGCCGTGTTGGACCGGCTAGCTGACCTGCTGGACGCGAACCCGGAGTGGACGCAGCACGGAGCCGCTGAACTGCGGCACGTGCTCAGCGCCGGAGACGCGGCATGAACGGTGGCGTGCCCTTCACCGACCAGGAGATTGAGTGACCAAGGACCGACCTCATGATGGACGACCTGCTCAGCCTGCCGAAGCGCGACGCCAGCCGGGCGGAAAGCACCCGCGCGCTTCCGAGCTTCGCCACCGTGGTGAACTACAACCCGACTGACCACACCTGCAAGGTGATCCTTCAGTCGGAGGGCGAGCAGACCAACTGGCTGCTGGTGATCGAGCCGTTCACCGGCGGTGGCTCCGGAGCTTCGTCCAGCGTGCTCAGCTTGCCGGTACTGGGTCAGCAGGTGTTCGTGGCGTTCGAGGCGGGATCGCGGGACGACGGTGTGGTGCTGAGCGGCGCATATTCCCGTGCGCAGGTTCCTTCGACTTGGGCTGGCGGCGGCGCCGTGCAGCCCCGCGAGATCGCGCTGGTGTCCGGCGGCAGCAACCTGCACATCCAGCGCGGACCCATCACGGTCACCACCGGCACCAACCTCGCGCTGAACGCGCCCGGCGGCATCGCGCTGACCTCGGTGCAGCCGATTCAGAACCACGCCGAGCGTGCTGTTCGACCATGGCATCGGGGTAGGGGCAATGGAGCGCCCGGTGTGCGGCCGGCACGCTGCACCAGTCTGGCCGATGTCATCGCCCAGCTGGCGGCGTACGGGTTGTCAGCGTAAGCAGCTTACCTCGTGCTCGCAATCCGCGCCGCCGCGCCTTCAACCGAGACCAGTACCCGAGGCGCTTCGTAACCTCGCGCTCGAACCCACGGTCGCTCGGGGGTATGGAACAACTCGGTAAGGTCGTCGGAGGCTTCGGCCAATCGATTGACCAAGCTGGGTAAGCCGTCCGCCGACACGAAGTCAGTGGCCGGAAGACATGCTGGACGGTTACGCAGCGCCACACCTTGACACGGCACCGACGACAATGCCGTTGTCGGACAAGAGCACGAACGCGGGCACCCGCGCGGGCACGCCCGGGAACCCTGGGAATGTCAGGGCATCAATCCCGTCCTTCAGATCACCAAGCGAGAGGCCGTCGCCATAGCTGGCGCCCACTGAGCCATCGCGATGACCGGTCAAGGCATCATGCAGGTCGCGACGAAGCTGGGCCGCGCGGCACCTGTCCTTGAACAGGTGACGGAACGAGTGGAACGTGCGTGAAGCGTCGTGGAGGCCCAGGCTTGACCGGAGATCGCGGTTGAACCACCGCGACATCTCCTTCGTGCGTTTGCCGGACGCGGGCAGTTCCGGGAACAGCATCGCCTGCCCGGTAGACACGGCCCACTGCCAATACTCCTCGAAGCCCGCGTCGAGCGCGATGCGATGCAACGGCACGCGCCGGACGCTCGGTGCCGTCTTGACCGACTTCGGACCGGTGCCCGTCGGCTTCTCCGCGAGCACCTCCTCGGTGACGTGGAGGCATAGGATGCCATCGACCTTGGACACGTCGCTGACGAGCAATTGGCCAAGCTCTTCGAGGCGCATGCCCGTCACCAGCGCAAGCAGCGGCACCCAAAAGCGGGCATTGGCGAGGAGAACGTCGCCGGGCCGACGCCAATCCGAACAGCCCGCGCAGCCGGCGAACACCGGCGCGCTGAACAAGGTGCGGAGGTCGTCCTCCCGCATCGGGCGGCGCTTCAGCGCCGGCTTGGCATCGCGCTTGCCGACGACGCGCGCGAATGGGTTCGCTTGCGCCCACCCGCGCGCCACCGCGAAGCTGAACATGCTGCTCAGCAACTGGAGCTTCTTTGCTGCCGTCGCACCCGCAGCGCGCTCCAGCTTCAATATGCCCGCCTCCATGTCGGCGGCGACATCGACGAGTGGTCGCGCCCGCAGCGCCTTCGTCATGGACCCCGGCAACCATTTCAACATCCGGTAGAACGCGTCGGCGTGCTCATAATCGACCGTGTGAACGAGCGGATTGTCCTCGCCGAGGAACTTGCGCAACTGGCTCATGGCGAGTTCCTGCTCGGTTGTCGACTTGGGCTTCGCATGCTCTTTCCATGCGTCGAATAGCCCGCTCAAATGGATCGTTCGCTGAGGAGGGAGTGCCTTGGGCGGTTGGGCTTCCCGGGCCATGTCGGCCGGCCGGTCGGGACTGCGCTCGATGGGCGGCCTGCTGCTCCAATCGCCTTCCCTCCATTGCTGCTCCCGCAGCCGGATGGTGGTGATCGCCTGGCGCAGCGCTTCAACCAGCGTGCAGCGCAGTCGATGCGCGCCGGGAAGGATGAAACCGGCCTCGGATAGCAGCCGGTCGAGCGTGCGGTTGAGAACATCAACCGGGAGCGGCTGGCCCGAGTAATACAGCCTCACCATGAGCGGCGGGTCTGCCGCCAGCAGCGCCCGGTCATGTTGCGGGCTGTCGCCGATGGCGAGATAGTTGCCGCAAGTCTCCTCCCATGAGGTCATCACGCGGGCAACCTGGCGCAGGTAGTCATCTCGCCATCGCTCGACCAGGTCGATCCCTGCGTCCAGGGTAAGCGACACCGAGGCGACCTGACCCGTCGCATGCCCCGCGTGGATGGCCTCGGCGTCGCTGATCCGGCGCTGCAACAGCGCCAGCACCGGGATCGCGTCCTTGCGGGCCTTGGCTGCCTCCTTGGTTCCCAAGCTCTTGGTCGTGCCGGTCGCCTTCAGGATGCCGCGAAGGTGCGGCGGGTAGGTCACCCTCACCCGGTACACGCCGCTCTTGGGGTGCTGATCAACGTTCTGCATTCGCCGCATCTGTTACACTGCTCCCGTCACATCGGCGGGGCGTAGTGCTTTGATACGGCGCGGCTTTCAGCGACAGCAATATGTTTCGCTGTCATGGCGTCCCGTAGGGGATTCGAACCCCTGTTACCGCCGTGAGAGGGCGGTGTC
>CALMAB010000585.1 GCA_937858325.1 uncultured Acetobacteraceae bacterium | reverse complement strand
TCCCCGCCCGTTCCCGGCCACGATCAGTTCCGGCTTCGTGTTCGAGGGCGTCGGCTTCCGCTACCCCGGCGCCGAGCGCTGGGCCGTCCGCAACCTCAGCTTTACGCTCCACCCCGGCGAAACCCTGGCCCTGGTCGGCGAGAACGGCGCCGGCAAGACCACGCTGGTGAAACTGCTGGCCCGGCTGTACGACCCCGACGAGGGCCGCATCCTGCTGGATGGGCACGACATCCGGGAATACGACCTGGACGCGCTGCGCGGCAGCATGGGCGTGATCTTCCAGGATTTCGTGCGCTACTACATGACTGCCGCCGACAACATCGCGGTGGGCCGCATCGAGGCGCGCGCCGACCGCCGCCGGATCGAGGCCGCCGCCCGCCGTGGCCTGGCCGACGACGTGATCCGCCGCCTTCCCCGGCAATACGAGCAGATGATCGGCCGCCGCTTCCGCAGCGGGTTGGAGCTGTCAGGCGGCGAGTGGCAGAAGATCGCCATCGCCCGCGCCTATATGCGCGACGCCCCCTTGCTGATCCTGGACGAGCCGACGGCGGCGCTCGATGCCCGGTCCGAGTTCGAGGTATTCCAACGGTTCAAGGAGCTGAGCGCCGGGCGGACCGCGGTGCTGATCTCCCACCGGTTCAGCAGCGTGCGTATGGCCGACCGCATCCTGGTGATGGCCGGCGGCGAGATCGAAGCCTCCGGCACGCACGAGGCGCTTTTGGCGCAACGCGGGCGCTACGCCGAGCTGTTCGAGCTGCAGGCGGCGGGGTATCGCTGAATCGTGTCCCTCGCGGCAAGGCTTGAGCATGGCACGGAAGTTTCCGGTCAGGCGCCTTGCGGTTCAGCAACGCGAGGGGCAGTGTCGCTGAAAATCGGCCGCACCCTCAACATTGCCCGGAACGGCGAGGCCGGTCGGAAGGGAGAGACGATCATGCGGAGAGTGCTCATCGCGGCTTGCCTGCTCGCAGTTGTCGGGTTGCCCGTTCAGGCCCAGACCGTCACGCGCTACCCGCCGCTTACCCCGGAGGCGATGTCACCCGAGCAGAAATCCATGTACGACAGCATCATGGCTGGCCCGCGGCACTCAATCGAGGGGCCGTTCAATGCCTGGCTGCGAAGCCCGGTATTGGGCGACCGCCTGCAGCGGGTCGGCGAGTACCTCCGCTTCAACACGACCATTCCGCATGATTTGAACGAGTTCGCCATCCTCATCACCGCGGTCGAGTGGAACAGCGGCTTCGAATGGTATGCGCATTACCCGCTTGCCATAAAGGCAGGGTTGGAACCGGCCGTGGCGGCAGACCTGCAGGAAGGTCGCCGACCCGCGAACATGACCGCGGATGAGACGTTGGTGTACGATTTCGCGACGCAGCTCCATCGGCAACACCAAGTGACCGACGCGGTGTTCGCTGCCGCCGTGAAACGCTTCGGCGAGCAGGGCGTCACCGACCTAATCGCGGTCCTTGGTTACTACGGCTTGGTGTCGATGACGCTGAATGTCGCCGAGGTAACTCCACCAAAGAACGAGCAGGGCTTGGCGCCGCCGCCGAAGTGACACGGAGCCTGTGAGGTGCGAGACGGTTCATGTCCCGAGCCGGGTCGAGCGGACGCGCGTCCACAGGCCAAGCAGCGGCGGGCATAAGCGGCGCCAAGCGTCAGCCCTGCATTAACTGACCGGCGCGGCGCCGCAGGCAGCAAGCAGCCCGCGCAGGTCCTGGATCGCCGGGAACACTTCCTGGTTCATGTCGCAGCCCTGCCGGTCATGCGCGGCCTGCTCCATCTCCACGATGGCGCGGTCCTCGGCGAAGATGCGCTCGGTGAAGAACACCAGGAACGGCCAGGCCGCGTCGATCAGGCCGGGAATGCGCGGCCGGCGCACGGACAGCAGGCCGAAGGTGCGGTTGGTGCGCTGCTCCGCGTCGAGCGGCACATAGACGATCCAAAGGTCCATCACCGGGATGTCGTCCCCGGCCCAAATCTTCAGCGTTTGATAGGGGTACTCGGTCCGTATCGTCATCTTGTCGCGGTTGTTCTCCCAGCCGCCGACCCGCTTGGAGCCGAACACCACGCGCTCGCCGAGCGACTGCCCGCCGCCCTTGCGAGCAAAGGTGTAGTCGATCTCCAGCCAGTCCTCGCCCATCCGGCGCCCGAGGAAGCGCGGGCGGATCTGGCCCATCTGCGCGCGGTGCAGGAACTGGTGATTCATGTCCATCAGGTTCTCGTGCATGAACGTGTAGTGGCAGCCGATGGGCTTGCCGAAGCGCCGGGTCTTGTATGCGGGGTTCGCGACGGAGCCGAGCGCGGGAAATGGGCACGACTCCGCCAGGGCGGCGTCGCCCGGAAAGACAAACACAAGGCCCTCTGCCTCCCGGCACGGGTAGGCGCGCACCCCGTTCGGCAGGCGGCCCTTGCCGAGATACGGCACGTCGGTGCAGCGGCCGGTCCGGTCATAGGCCCAGCCATGGTAGCAGCAGCGGATCGCCTCGCCGTCCACGACTCCCTTGTGCAGCGGCACCTGGCGATGGGCGCAACGGTCCTCCAGCGCGAACACGTCGCCCTCCTTGCTCCGCACCAGCACGATCGGCTCGCCGGCGAACCGGGTGCCGAGCGCCCGGCCCGGCTTCACCTCGCGCGACCAGGCCAGGGGATACCAATGGTCGGGATGCGCCCCGATCCGGCGCAGGTCGGTGCCGGCCAAGGTGTTGGGTCCGTCAAGCATCTCTGTCTCCGCAGTTGCCCGACCATCCGGCTTCATTGCGCTCGCGTCAATGCGAGGTGAACAAATTCCGGCGCTGGTTCGCCGGTGCTGGTCCGATAGACGAGACGCCCCATATCGAGTTCCATGCTCGATGCGCCCCGCCCCCCTGCCGTGACCACCGCCATCCTGCCCCGCCCGCCCATGGCGACGCGGGAACGCTCGCAGGTCGAGGCGTTTCTCGTGCTGCGGCGCAACCCGCTGGAACTGTGGGGCCGCCCAGCCTATGAGCAGGACGTGCTCGGCGGGCGCTTC
>CALMAB010000584.1 GCA_937858325.1 uncultured Acetobacteraceae bacterium | reverse complement strand
GTGCCGGGCACGGCCACGCTGGACGGCGGCACGCTGCGGCGGGCCGGTGGACCGCAGGCCGCGAGCTTCATCGACCTGGAACCGCTAGTCTGGCCCAACGAGTGGGTGCGGCGGCACCACCACCATCACCACCGGTTCGACCAAGCGCCCGCCAAGCCCGGGGCGGAGGTAGAAGCTTCGCGCGGCTGCCCGTACTCGTGCAGCTTCTGCGCGAAGATCGACTTCCGCGACAAATACCGCCGACGCAACTTGACTGCTTTGCTGGCGGAGATCGACGGCCTGATCGCGCAGGGCGTCGAGTATCTTTACTTCATTGACGAAATCTTCTTGCCCCAGCGCCCGTTGCTTGAGGCGTTATGCGAGCGGCCCGTCGAGTTCGGCGTGCAGACCCGGATCGACCTCTGGAAGCCCGACATGCTCGCCCTGCTCGGCGCCGCCGGCTGCGTGTCGATCGAGGCCGGGGTCGAGAGCCTGACGGAGGACGGCCGTGCGGCGCTCGACAAGCGTTGCCGGATGACCACCGACGAGCTGGCGGACCTGCTCATCCTGGCCCGGCGGCACGTGCCCTTCGTACAGGCCAACCTGCTGGAAACGCAAGGCGACGACGAGGCGCTGGTGACGGCCTGGCGGAACCGGCTGCGCGCGGCCGGCGTGTGGGCGAACGATCCCGTCCCGCTCTATCCATACCCCAGTTCGCCGGACTACCACCGGCTGTTCGGCCTGCCGGACGAGGCCGCTTGGGAGCGGGCGCATTCCCACTACCTCGGTCAGTTCTCTTCGTTCTCGGACATCCAGGAGGATCGGCCGGCGCCGTTGCGGGAGTTGGAACGGGCGTGCCGGACGGGGTAGGGCACCCCGCGCCCCGGCTGCTGATGACGACCGATGCGGTGGGCGGGATTTGGCGCTACTCGGTTGATCTCGCGGCGGGGTTGGCGGGTCGCGGCGTGCAAACAATGCTGGCCGTCCTGGGGCCGTCCGCGAACCCGGCGCAGCGCGTGGAGGCCGAAGCCGTGCCGGGGTTGCGCCTGGTGGACACCGGCTTGCCGCTGGACTGGACGGCATCGGTGTCCTCCGAGCTTGACCGGGCCAGCGACTGTTTGGCCGGGTTGGCAGCAACGGCCGGCGTGCGCAGCGTGCATCTTCATGCGCCGGCGCTGGTCGGGACGGCACGCTGGCCGGCGCCGGTCGTGGCGGTCGCGCATTCCTGCGTGGCGACGTGGTGGCGCGCAATGCGGGGCGGGCCGATGCCGGACGACCTCGCTTGGCGCTGCGCGGCCACACGGGCGGGCTTGCTGGCCGCGCAAAGGGTGATCGCGCCGACCGCGGCCCATGCCCGGGAAACGGGGGCCGCGTATGGCCCGGTGCCGATGCAGGTCGTGCACAATGGCAGCCGCGCCCGAACGGTTCCGGCGCGGCCCCGGCGCTCCGCCGTGCTCACGGCCGGCCGCCTGTGGGATGCCGGCAAAGCGGCGGACTGGCTTGACCGCGCCGCGCCCAGGCTGGATGTGCCGGTCTCGGCCGCCGGCCCGACGCGCAGCCCGAAGGGGGCCGAGACGCGGTTCGACTATTTGCGGCTGCTCGGCACCTTGGCGCCGGACGCGCTCGCCGCCGAGCGTGCCGGGGCCACGGTGTTCGCCTCGATGGCGCGCTACGAGCCGTTCGGCCTCGCGGTGCTGGAAGCCGCGCAGTCCGGCATGGCGCTGGTGCTGTCGGACACGCCGGGCTTCCGCGAGCTGTGGGACGGCGCCGCAATCTTCGTGGCGGAAGAAGCCGGGCTGCTTCCGGCCCTGCGCCAGGCCTTGGCGGCGCCGGAACCCTGGGCCGCGCGGGCGCAGGAGCGCGCCCGGCGCTACACGGTCGAGGTGATGGCAGCCGGCACGCTCGCCGTGCACCGCGGCGTGGCGGTGCGGGCCTGATGCGCTTCGTTTACTTCACCCATTCCCTCGCGTCCTGCTGGAACCACGGCAACGCGCATTTCCTGCGGGGCGTGTTGCGCGACCTCCTGGCGCGCGGGCACGAGGTCCGGGCTTTTGAACCCGCCAACGCCTGGAGCCGCGAGAACCTGCGGACCGATGGCGGCGCGGCGGCCGAAGCGGGCTGGCAGGAGGCCTACCCCGAGCTTTCCAGCACCGTGTATCCACCCGGCGCCGACCTGGCCGAGCTTGTGGACGGCGCCGACGTCGTGATCATGCACGAGTGGAACGAGCCTGCGCTGGTCGCCGGCATCGGCCGCCTGCGCCGCGCCGGGCATAGGTTCCGCCTCTTGTTCCACGACACCCACCACCGCGCCGTGAGCGATCCCGGCGCCATGCGCCGCTACGACCTGTCGGCCTATGACGGCGTGCTCGCCTTCGGGGAAGCGTTGGCCGCGATCTATCGCGCCTGGGGCTGGGGCGGCCGCGTGTTCACCTGGCACGAGGCCGCCGATACCCGACTGTTCCGCCCGCCAGCCGCCGAGCAGCCGCGCGCCGGCGCCGTTTGGATCGGCAACTGGGGCGACGGCGAGCGCACGGCGGAGCTGGAAACGTTCTTGTTCGCCCCCGCCGCTGCCTTGAACCTGCCGCTCGACGTGTATGGCGTGCGCTACCCGGAGCCGGCCTTGGCCATGCTCGCCCGGCACGGCGCGCGGTATCGCGGTTGGCTGCCGAACGTGCAGGCGCCCGAGGTCTTCGCCCGGCACAAGGTGACGGTACACGTGCCGCGCCGCTTCTATGCCACCGCGCTGCCCGGCATTCCCACCATCCGGGTGTTCGAGGCACTGGCCTGCGGCATTCCCCTGGTGTCCGCCCCGTGGCACGACTCGGAGGGGCTGTTCACGCCGGGCGAGGACTTCCTGACGGCACGGGACGGCGACGAGATGCGGCGGCACCTGGCAACCCTCAATGCCGACCCGGCCCGTGCCGCGGCGCTGGCGGCCCGAGGCCTCGCCATCATCCGCGCCCGGCATAGCTGCGCGCACCGCGTGGACGAGCTGCTCGGCATCCTGGACCGGCTCGACGCCTCCCAAACCCTGAGCGCCTGATGAACATCGCCTTTTACGGATCGAGCCTGCTGTCGTCTTATTGGAACGGAGCCGCAACATACTACCGCGGCCTGCTGGGCGCGCTGGCCCGGCTGGGCCACGGCATCACCTTCTACGAGCCAGACGCTTTCGACCGGCAAAGCCACCGCGACATCGAGCCGCCGGATTGGGCGCGCGTCGTCGTGTATCCGGCAACGGTCGCCGGCGTGCAGGCGGTGCTGGCCGAAGCGCCGCAGGCCGACATCGTGATCAAGGCAAGCGGCGTCGGCGTGTTCGACGACGAGCTGCTGGCCGGCGTCCTCCGGCACGCCCGGCCCGGCGCCGTCCGGGTGTTCATGGACGTGGACGCCCCCGCGACCCTCGCCGCTATCCGCGCCGACGCGGCCCACCCCATGCGCCGCGCGCTGCTGGACCTTGACCTGGTCCTGACCTACGGCGGCGGGCCGCCGGTGGTGGACGCCTACTCGTCGCTCGGGGCGCGGCAATGCGTGCCGATCTACAATGCGCTCGACCCGGCGACGCACCATCCGGTCCCCGCGATGCCGCACTATCGGGCGGACCTCGCTTTTCTCGCCAACCGCCTGCCGGACCGGGAAGCCCGGGTGGAGGCGTTCTTCTTCCATGCCGCGGCGCGCTGTCCCGCCCAATCGTTCCTGCTGGGCGGCAACGGCTGGCACGACAAGGCGATGCCGGGCAACGTCCGCGCCGTGGGGCACGTGGGCACGGCGGAGCACAACGCTTTCAACTGCTCCGCGCTCGCGGTGCTGAACGTGGCGCGCGACAGCATGGCGGCCGTGGGCTTCTCCCCGGCCACCCGGGTGTTCGAGGCGGCCGGCGCCGGCGCGTGCCTGATCACCGACGCGTGGGAAGGCATCGAGCTGTTCCTGCGGCCCGGCGACGAGGTGTTGGTCGCGCGGGACGGCGCCGAGGTGGCGGACCACCTCCAAGCCCTGACCCCGGCCCGCGCCCGCGCCATCGGCGACGCCGCCCAGGCGCGCGTGCTGGCTGGGCACACCTACGGGCAGCGGGCGGTGATCCTGGATCGGCTGTTGCGCGAGACCATGGCGCGCAAGCGCCTGGCCGCCTGAAGGGGCTGACACGCCGGACCGCGGGGCGTATGCCCGGCCCATGGCCGACATCCCCGACGACCCGACCCCGGCAGCATTAACCGAAGCAATCCCGGCCTACAGCCACCAGCAGATCAAGCGCGTGATCATCGGCATCATGCTTTGCATCCTGCTGGCCTCCTTGGACCAGACGGTGGTGATCCCCGCCGTGCCCGCCATCGCCGCCGACCTGGGCGCGTTCGGGCACCTATCCTGGATCGTCACCGCCTATCTGCTGACCAGCACCGCGGCGACGCCGATCTACGGCAAGCTGTCGGACATCTACGGGCGCCGCGCCCTGCTGCTGCCGGCGCTCGTGCTGTTCATCGCCGCCAGCATGTTCTGCGGCTTCGCGCAGAGCCTGCCGCAGCTGATTGCCGCGCGGGCGCTGCAAGGGCTAGGCGGCGCCGGGCTGATGGCGATGGCGCAGGCGGCGGTGGCGGATGTCGTGTCGCCGCGGGAACGCGGGCGCTACCAAGGCTACATGGCCTCCATGTGGGGCGTGTCCTCCGTGGCCGGGCCGCTGGTCGGCGGCTACGTGACGGACCACCTGTCTTGGCGCTGGGTGTTCTGGGCCAACCTGCCGGTGGGCTTGGCGGCCATGTGGCTGTGCGACCGCGCGCTGCGCACCATGCCGGTGCAGCGGCGGGACGCCCGCATCGACGCCGCCGGCGCGGCGCTGCTGGCCGGCGGCGTTGCCGCGCTGCTGCTGATGCTGAGCTGGGGCGGTACGGAGTTCCCGTGGGCCTCGGGTCCGGTGCTGGGCATGGCCGCTTTGGGCGTCATGCTGCTGGCCGTGCTGGTGTGGCAGGAGCGCCGCGTGGCCGACCCGATCCTGCCGCCGCGGCTGTTCGGCAACCCGGTGTTCCTGCGCGGCGTGCTGATCGCGTTCTTCACCTCGCTCGGCATGTTCGGCGCCACCTTCCTGCTGCCGTTGTATTTCCAGCTTGTAGTCGGCGTGGATGCCGCCGGGTCCGGGTTGATGGTGATGCCGTTCCTGGTGGCGACGGTGGTGGGCGCGTTCGCCGGGGGTCAGTCTGCCCGGCGGATCGGGCGCACCAAGGGCATCGTGCTGATCGCCTTGATGGCTTCGGTTGCCGGGTTCGTGGGTCTGGCCGTGCTGGCCGGCAGCGCGCCGCTCTGGCTCGTGCTGCCTTGTACGGCGCTGCTGGGCGTCGGCACTGGTGCTGCGATGCCGAGCATCCTGATGCAGGTGCAGACCGCGGCGGCGCGGCGCGCCGTGGGCGCGGCGACGG
>CALMAB010000583.1 GCA_937858325.1 uncultured Acetobacteraceae bacterium | reverse complement strand
GGCGCCTACGCCGCAAGCAAGAGCGCCCTCAAGGCCGCCGCCGACGTGCTGCGGCAGGAGGTGAACCCGCTCGGCATCCGCGTGCTGAGCATCTTCCCGGGCCGCACCAACACGCCGATGCAGGACGAGGTGCTGGCGGCCGAGAACCGGGCCGCCGACCGCAGCACGCTGCTCGACCCGGCGGACGTGGCCGCGATGATCGGGGCCGCCCTGCGCCTGCCCCGGCGGGCCGAGGTGACGGACATCACGGTCCGGCCGGCCCAGCCGGTCTGACTAAGCATCATTCGGCAGAGCGTGGCACGCTCTGCCGGCAAGATGATGCGTCTAAATAAGGACGCCTAAGCAGGCTTGCGTGGCGCAAGCCTGCTTAGGCGGGGACGAGCAGCCCCGCTTCCGCCAGCGCCGCCGCGGCTGCCGCCACCGCGTCGAACGGCTTGCCGGAACGTTCGGCGATGTCCAGCAGCGACGCGCCGCCGTCGGACTGGTTGAGCACCCAAAGCATCGTGAGCTGGTCGAACGCCGCTGCGCCCGGCCCGGCGTCGGCGGCGCCGCCGATCTTGGCATACAGCCCCCGGCGGCCGAGCTGCGGCTCGCCGAACGGCTGCGTGTTGCGCCACGTCCGGTCGGCCTCCGCGATGGCCAGCACCCGCTGCAGCAGGGCCAGCGACCCCGCCAGGGCATCCGGCCGGATGAAGTCCAGCGAGTCCGCCGAGGTATGGTACTCGGGGAAGGTGCCGTTCGGCGACCGCATCAGGCAGCCGACCGGCAGGTTGAACCCCGGCGAGCAGTACTGCCGCTCGTCATAGCCGTATGGCACGAACGGCTGCACCCGGTCGGCGTGGCCGAGCTCGCCCAGCGCGTAGGCGGCGGCCCGGTCGATTGCCGCATTGCCTATGCGGGATTGCTTGAACGTCGGCGGTCCCGCGTCGCCCAGGCAGGTCAGCACCAGGCCGTGCGCGACGTGCTGCAGGCGGTCCCGGTTCCGGGCCAGCCAGGTGATCGCGCCGACCGTGCCCGGCAGGAACACGATCCGTAGGCCGAGCCGGTGCGGCCGGGTGGCCCAGGCGCGGGCGAACTCGATGGCGACCGCGATACCGCTCAGGTTGTCGTTGGCGAGCGAGGGGTGGCAGGAATGTACGGACAGCAGGATCTCGTCCGCTTCAGTTCCGGGGATGACGCACTCGCCGTAGCTCAGCGCGCCGGGTTGGAGGTCGGCGTCGATCATCACCCGGTATTCGGGGTCGGTCATCGCGAGCCGGGTCCGGTGCGGCAGGCAGAAGCCCCAGGTGTCTGCGTAGTAGGCGGTGCGGTAGGGGATCAGGTCGGGCTGGTCCGGCAGGGAATGCAGGTGCCGGTCCAGCTCGCCCCGCGGCACGGTGCGGTCAACCGCGTGGCTGTATTGGAGCAGGTGCAAGGAATGGTCGGCGAAATCGACCACGGCCTCGCCGGACATGCGGCGGATGGTGGCGGCGCGCGGGGTCCATTCCAGCGGCACCGTCCAGTCGAGCACGGCCGTGCCGGACGGCACCTCCGTCACCGCAAGCGGAATGTGCCGGCCGATGTAGGCAAGTGTTTGGCGCAGCCCCTTCCCGGTGATGCTGCGGCAGATCGGAAACAGCGCTGCGGCGTGCGCGTGCAGCCGCTCGCCTGTCTCATCGGTCGGGGTCATGCAGTTCGTCTGTTCATTTTCTGGATGAAGGCTTACGAATAAGTCTGTGGAGGCTGCACACGGAAAAGCCAAGATGATTTTTCAACGAACCCGGCTCCATGGGGTCGTGCTGATCGAGGCGGAGCAGATCGCGGACGAGCGCGGCTGGTTCGGCCGCATCTTCGACGAGGCCGCGTATGAGTCGCACGGGCTGCCCACCCGGTTCGTCCAATGGAGCGCGTCCGTCAGCCGCCGGGCTGGGACCTTGCGGGGGATGCACTACCAGCGTGCCCCGCACGAGGAGGCGAAACTGATCCGCTGCGTGACCGGCGCCCTCTGCGACGTGGCGGCGGACATGCGGCCAAACAGCCCGAGCGCCGGCCAATGGCAGGCGTTTCGGCTGGCCGCTGGGTCGGGGCAGCTGCTGTTCCTGCCGCCCGGGGTGGCGCATGGCTTCCTCACGGAAGCGGATGGTACGGAGGTGCAGTACTGCATGACGACCGAGTTCGCCCCCGGCGCCGCCCACGGCTTCCGCTACGACGACCCGGTCTTCGGCATCGGCTGGCCCGCAGCGCCGGCCTCCATCTCCGACAAGGACCTCGGCTGGCCGCCTCTGCGCAGCCTTGCCGGCTGAAGCGCCGCATGACGGCGGATCAAGCGCCGGACGGCCCGGCCCGCGGGCAACGCGCGGCCGGGACAGCCCATGAAGGCCACGACCAATGGGGGCCTTGAAACCCATGGGGGCATCGCGGCTCCCGTCACCATACGGGGCACCATGACCATCAAGAAAGCAGTGATCCTTGCAGGCGGCTTTGGCACGCGATTGATGGAGGAAACGGAGTCACGCCCGAAGCCCATGGTGGAGATCGGCGGCAGGCCGATCCTTTGGCACATCATGAAGATCTATGCCGCGTTCGGCATCAAGGAGTTCGTGATCCCGCTGGGCTACAAAGGCCATCTGATCAAGCAGTACTTCGCCGAATACCACCTGCTCGCATCCGACATCACTATCGACCTGGCCGACGACGCCGTCGTCATGCACCGGCGCACGGCCGAGCCTTGGAAGGTGACGCTGGTGGACACGGGGCTTGAAACGATGACGGGGGGCCGCATCCGGCGCCTGCGCGACCATCTTTCGGACACGGAACCGTTCTGCCTGACCTACGGCGACGGCGTCGCGGCGCTCGACCTCCGCGCCGTCGCGGCATTCCACCAGGACCACGGCAGGATGGCGACGGTCACGGCCGTGCGCCCGCCGTCCCGCTTCGGCGCGCTTGAGATCGAGGAAGGCCAGGTAAGGCGCTTCCGGGAAAAGCCCATCGGCGACATCTGGATCAACGGGGGGTTCTTCATCCTGTCGCCCAAGGTGCTGGACCTGATCGACGGCGATGACACCGTGTTCGAGGCGCAGCCGCTCGAACGCCTGGCCTCGCTGGGCGAACTCATGGCCCACAAGCACGAAGGGTTCTGGCAATCCATGGACACGCTGCGCGACAAGCGCCTGCTGGAGGAGCTTTGGGCCAAGGGACAAGCGCCGTGGAAGGTGTGGTGATGGCGGACGCCGCGTGCCGGTGCCGCCTGTGCGGCGCCGGGCTGAGCCGGACCTTTGCCGACCTCGGCGTGTCCCCGCTGGCCAACTCGTTCATCCCGGGGGATGCCGCCGACCGGATGGAGCCGTTCTACCCGCTCCATGCCTTCGTCTGCACCGCCTGCTGGCTCGTGCAACTGCGCGAGTTCGAGCCGCCGTCCGGCATCTTCAGCAACTACCTTTACTTCTCGTCCTTCAGCGAAAGCTGGCTGCGCCACGCGAAGCGGTATGCGGAGGCGATGGTGCGCCGCTTCGCCCTCGGCGGCGGCTCCTTCGCGTGCGAGGTCGCCAGCAACGACGGCTACCTGCTGCAATACCTCCAAGCCGCGGGCATCCGGGTGCTCGGCGTTGACCCGGCGCGCAACGTCGCCGAAAGCGCGGTCGCCAAGGGCATCCCCACGGAGGTCGCGTTCTTCGGCGCCGAGACGGCGAGGCGCCTGCGGGCGGAGCACGGTTCTGCGGACCTGATGACGGCCAACAACGTGCTCGCGCACGTCCCGGACATCCACGACTTCGCCGAAGGGTTCCACATCCTGCTCGGCAACCGCGGCACGGCGACGTTCGAGTTCCCCCACCTCCTCCGCTTGATCCAGGAGAACCAGTTCGACACGATCTACCACGAGCACTTCTCCTACCTGTCGCTGGGCGTGGCCGAGCGGCTGTTCGGCGAGCACGGGATGGAGGTGTACGACGTGGAGGAGCAGCCGACGCATGGCGGCTCCCTGCGCATCTTCGTCCGACAGGCCGCCGGGGCGCGGGAGCCGGCGTCGCCCAGCGTGGCGGCGCTGCGCCAAGCGGAGCTGGACGCCGGGCTGCAGGACCCGGCGACCTACGACCGGTTCGCGGCGGAGGTGGCCGGCATCAAGTGCGAGGCGCTGGGCTTCCTGATCGAGGCGCGGCGGAACGGCGCCCACGTCGCCGCCTATGGCGCGCCGGCCAAGGGCAACACGCTGCTGAACTATTGCGGCATCGGCCCCGAATTGATCGCCTACACTGTGGACCGCAACCCGCACAAGCAGGGCACCCTGCTGCCCGGCTGCCGCCTCCCCGTGCGCGGGCCGGAAGCGGTTGCGGAAACCAAGCCCGACTACCTCGTCATCCTGCCCTGGAACCTGTCAGAGGAGATCGTGGGCCAGATGGCGGCGATCCGGGACTGGGGCGGCAAGTTCGTCGTGTTCATCCCGGAACTGCGCGTGTTCTGACCGCCCGCAAAACCATCAGAGCTTGGAGATCCCATGAAGATCCTGATCACCGGCAACATGGGCTATGTCGGCCCGGCCGTGGTGCGGTCCCTGCGCGCCCGGTTCCCCGAGGCCGCGCTGATCGGCTTCGATGCCGGCCTCTTCGCCCACTGCCTGACCACGCCCGGGCCGCTGCCGGAGCGGCACCTTTCCGCGCAGCACTTCGGCGACGTGCGGGACCTGCCGGCCGGGCTGCTGGAGGGCGTCGATGCCGTGGTCCACCTGGCCGCGATCTCCAACGACCCGATGGGCAAGCGGTTCGAAGCGGTCACGGACGAGATCAACCGGGGCGCCAGCCTGCGCCTGGCCAAGCTGGCGGAGGCCGCCGGCGTGCGCAGCTTCGTGTTCGCATCAAGCTGCAGCGTGTACGGCTTCGCCGAGGGCGCTCCCCGGCGGGAGGAGGACCCGCTCAACCCGTTGACGGCCTATGCCCGGTCCAAGATCGACACCGAGCAGGGCCTGCGGCGCCTTGAGAACGGCCCCATGCTGGTCACCTGCCTGCGATTCGCCACGGCGTGCGGCTTTTCCGAGCGGCTGCGGCTGGACCTCGTGCTGAACGACTTCGCGGCCGGGGCGGTGGCGTCCCGCGGCATATCGATCCTCAGCGACGGCACGCCGTGGCGCCCGTTGATCGACGTGGCCGACATGGCGCTGGCCATCGAGTGGGCGATCGGGCGCGACGCCGGGCGCGGCGGCCGGGTGCTCTCGGTCAATGCGGGCAGCGACGCCTGGAACCACCGGGTCCGCGACCTGGCCGTGGCCGTGGCGGAGGCTTGTCCCGGAACGACGGTCGCGATCAACCCGGACGCGCCGCCCGACAAGCGGAGCTACCGGGTGGATTTCTCGCGCTTCCGGGAACTGGCGCCCGAGCACCAGCCCCGGACCACGCTCGCCGCGTCGGTGGCGCGCCTGGTCGCTGGGCTGCGGGCCATCGGGTTCAACGATCCGGGTTTCCGCGAGTCGCAGCGCGTCCGTTTGCACACCTTGGCGAAGCTGCAGGCCGACGGCCTGGTGGACGACGGGCTGCGCTGGACGGCCGCCCCGCCGCGATGAACCCGGTGCCGGCACGTGCGCCACGCGGGCCGGGCGCTTATTCCTGCTTCATGAGGGGCCGGCGGCCGGCGGTCCTCCGAGCTTTCAGCTTCAAGGCCGGTTTCTCGATCAAGTGCCAGGACAAGGCTGCGACGCAGGATGTCAGCAAGGCGGCGGCAACGCTCAGGCTGTAGGGGTTCAGCGCCAGCCCGAGGGACAAGCTGGTTGCGACCACGACCTGCTGGGTCGGCCATGCGAAAAGGTACACTCCGTACGAGTAGTCCTCGTGCAGCACAAGCCGGGCCGGTGCGTACTTGCCGAGGTAGATGACGCAGAATGCCATGCCGACCACGACCGGCCATTGCTGGATCGTGGCGATGTCGGCCTCGGAAATGTCTGGAACGAAATAAAGCGCATGGGGAAGCAATCCCAGCCGTTCATTGAACAACGATCCGGCAAGCACGAGCACGCTGATGCCGGCCGCCAGCCGCATGTTGACGTCACGCTCATAAACAGCAATGAACCCGCCCATCAGGAAGCTCAGCAGCATCGGCAGGATCAGCGCGTAGTCCTGCTGCTTTGGGCCAAGGCTTGCAAACGCCATCATCCATGCCACGGCAAAGATGACGTTGTAGCGGTCGCGGTGCAGCAAGCCGATCACGCCGGCAGACGCGCAGGCGGCGTAGCAGGTGATTTCCCATGGGATCGTCCAAAGGGAGTTGTTGGGCCGAAAAGGCAGCGGGTTCCCGCTGTACTCGCCATACCACTCGAACAGCCCTCGCCCGAGGACGTAGGCGACCAGCAAGGCCGGCATGATGCGCAGAACGCGGTTGACGGCGAACTGCACGACGTTGGGCCGACGCATGTAGCTTCCCACGACCAGGTAGCCGCTTACGGCGAAAAAGGCGTGCACGGCATGAGAGCCGAAATCCCAGCCGAGCACCTGCGGCTGCGGCAAGCCGAGCACCGCAAACGAGTGCGAAAACAGCACCAGCATGGCCAGACACAGCCGAATGGCATTCAGGTTATCGTTCACGACGCTTCCTACGAGCGATGGAATCGCCTGCTTGCAGGCTTCGTCAGTGTCCGCCGGCTGTCAGCGCGACGCCCGGCTCCTCGTGCAGCGCCAACGGGTCCGTCAGCGTCCGCCTTGCCTCGTCCGTGCCGGTGGTCTCGATGGGCATGGCGGGGCGGCGCATCTTGGGCACCACCGGGTCCAAGGCTTCGAGGCCGATGACATCGCAGAAATGGCCGGCACGCAAGTCAATAACGACGGTTTTCCAGCGTTGCACCAGCTGCGCAAGGGACGGGCCGCCCAGGGTCGCGTCATCCCGTGACCACCTTCCGTCCCGTAGCGACGGCCCGCCCCGCTCCACGCCCTGCAC
>CALMAB010000582.1 GCA_937858325.1 uncultured Acetobacteraceae bacterium | reverse complement strand
TGCACGGCGCCGAGCCGCGCCACCGGCACCCCGTTCGGGATCGGCGGCAGCAGGCGCGGGCTGGGCGGCACGCCGCGCATCTGGCTTTCGGACACGCCGTGGACCCAGGCGTCCTCACGGGGCGGCGCGAGCGCTTCGGGCGGGTACCAGTCGGGCGGCAAGTGCAGCGTGGCCAGCATCGGCGGGCCGGGCGGGGGAAGGTAGGCGTAGAAATCCAGCCCGTGCATGTGGATGACATCGACGCGCTCGCGCCGCAGCACGTCGGCGGTGATGGCGCGGATCGCGTCCTGCCGGGCGGCGTGGACCGCGTCGGTGATGGGTCCGTCCATGGGCGGCGCCGGAAAAGCGTGCAGCTCGCCCGCCACCTGCGACCCGGCGCAGGCGACCACAATGCTGCGGTGGCCCGCCGCGGCGAGCGCGTGGTCAAGGCTGCTCAGCACCTGTTCCGACCCGCCCACCGCGTCGGGGCCGACCGGCGCCAGCGGGTAGGCGATGCTGAGGACCGTCAAGCGCCGCATCGGGCAGCCTGCACCAAAGCGCGCCAGCGTGCGCCGGTCATGCTCCAGCCCCAGTGCTCATAGTTCAGCCGCCCCGGCACCGGCGGCGCCGTGAAGTCGTAGGCCGGCGCCGGGCGAAACGCCTCCTGGTCGGTGCCGAACGCCGAAAGCGTCCGGGCCTGGGTGCGGAAGCAGTCGAACATCGCCCGCTTGCGCGCCCGCTCGGCTTCCGTGAGCGCGACGACCGTGGAGGGCGGACCCGGCAGGAAGCGGCCGGTCAGCAACGCGCCCGCCGGGTCCGCATGGTAGCCTGCGAACTCCAGCACCGGGCGACGCCCGGCGGCGGCGTGGACGGCAAACGCGGTGGCATCGTGGTCGGGGTGTCCGCCCTCGTAGGCGTGGGTGAGCACGGCCTCGATGCCATAAGCGTTGAACAAGCGGGACAAAGCGCGGGTGAGTGCCGGCATGTGGAAGCTGGCCTCCTGGTCCGCGACGCCCAGCTCCGCCAAATCCGGCGCCACGCCCGCCGTCTCCAGCGCCGCCGTCAGCTCGCCGCGCCGGGCGGCGGCGTAGTCCGTGGGCGCATCAAATCCCGCGACGGCGGCGTCCGCCAGCGCCCGCGGCGCGCCATCGGTCACATGCACCAGAAGCAGCCCCGGCAGCAAATGCAGGCTGGCCCCGGCGGCAATGGTCTCGTCATCCGGGTGGGCAACGACCACCGCCACCCGGGCGCCGCCCGGGCGCCGCCCCGCGAGGCCGCGCAAGACGGCCTCCATGCAGTCAGTCCGCCGCGGCGCGCATCGGCAAAGCGCTGTTCGCACGGCCCGGCGCGTAGCGGCGGATCATCGCGGCGCAGAACTCGGCGAACTCCTCGGGGTGGGTGGGCACGGCGGTGTGGTGCGGCCACTGGCCCTTGTGCTCCGGCGTGAAGCAGAAGGTCGCGGTGACGTTGAAGCCTTCCAACGCGCGCATCTGCCGGTCGAACCAGGCTTCCGCATCGGGACGATACCAATCGGCCCAGCTCAGCCCGGTGCGCAAGGTGGTCACGCCCAGGTCCCGCATGTGGCGCACCGCGTCGTCCAGCCGGTGGTCCTCGAAGTGGAACCATTGGCACAGGCCGAACTCCGGGGCGAACTCGTGGAAGATGCGGGCGGCGCGCTTCGGCCGCCCGTGCTCGTCCAGCAGGCCCATGTGGAAGTGCCGGTAGTAGCTGCTGCCCTCCGCTTCCCGGTGCCGGGTGGTGGCGGGCCAGGCGGCCGGCAGGTCATACAGGCTATACCATTGGATGCGCTCGGGCCGCTTCGGGCCGAGGCCCAGCAGCAGCTCCGCCGTGCGGCGCAGGCCCCACTCCTGCACCTCTTCCGCGCCAAAGGTCGAGACGCCGACCTCGCTGACCCAGAGCGGCAGGCTTGTCACGGCGCGGATGCTGTCGAGCTTGGCCGGCCACTCGTCGATCATCCAGTGGTTCCAGTCGAGCGGGAAGCCGTGCACCGCCACCGCGTCCAGGTCGGACAAAACCCCGTGCCCCTGCAGCACGCGGATGAAGTCGGGGTCGATGGGGCTGATGCCGCCCAAGACGCGCGGCAGGCCCGGCGCTTCCGCGGCGATGGCCTGGCCGGCCAGCTTGGTCATCCGGGCGAAGGTGGCCCAGCCGGGGTCGTTCTCGAAGTCCCAATGCGACTTGTTGTTCGGCTCGTTCCAGATCATCGCGGCCTCGATCATGGCCGAGCCTCCTTTCCACGAGAGGGGTACACGGCCCCGTACCGCGCGTCCGGCAGCGGCGCCGTGCGGCAGATGAACACCTCGTCCTCCGGGTTGGCCTCCACGCCGAACCCGGCGGCGCGCAGCATCGCGGCCGAGCACGCGGCGTTCGGCGCCCACCAGTTGGTGTTGTCATGGGAATAGCTGCGCTCGATGAAGTGCAGCTTGGGATAGCCGGGATCGTCGAAGATCGCCGTTTCCCAGAACTCGTAATCCTCCGCCAGCGGCAGCACGGCGTTGGACCCGCGCTGCAGCGACTGGAACACCAGCAGGTCGCCCGCCACATGCTCGCGGATCAGGTCGAGCGCCAGCAAGGGGTGGCGCAGGTGGTAGAGCACGCCGATGAAGAACACGACGTCGAACCGCTCGCCCAACTGGCCCACGTCATACACGGACATCTGCCGGAACTCGATGTCGAGGCCCTGCACCTCGGCCGCGAAGCGGGCCTGTGCCAGGTAGTCCTCGTCGTAGTCGATGCCCAGCACCCGGGCGGCGCCCCGGCGCTTCATCTCCATGGCGTAGAACCCGGCGTTGCAGCCGATGTCGAGCACCGTCTTGCCGCCAAGGTCCGCAGGCAGGCTGTCCTGGAAGCGCCGCCACTTCACGTTGGGGTAGTCGCCCAGGAAGTGCCCCGGCGCCGTCTGCACGCCGCCCAGGTCCATGTTGTGGAACCACGGCCCCAGCGCCTGCACGCGCTCGCGGATGCGGTCGGTCGTCCATGGGGGCGTGCTCAAGCGGTGTTCCCTTCCAATGTCGAACCGAAAGGTTCGCTAATTTTGGCCGATCCCGTCCGCTTCTCCGCCGCGACGTGCGCCGGCGCCGGCGCCGCGGCCTGCCCGCCCAGCAGGCGCATCGCCTCGCGGTAGCCGTTGAGCGTGCCGACATCGACGTAGCTGGACCCCGCGCGCACGCCCCAGGCCGCGTTGCCCTCCGCGAGCCAGGCATTGGCCAGCGTGCCGATGTACTCGTCCGCCCGCTCCCGCCGCAGCCACAGGCGGTGCAGCGCGTGCAGGGTGGCGCCGGGCATCTTGATGGCGCCCCAAATCCAGTTGGATCGAGCGTCCGCGGACTTCACCTGGATCGCCTGGACACGCCCGTCGGCGTCCAGCTCCACGGCGTCGAACAGCTCCGGCCGCTCCACGGGGAACAGCAGGAACGACAGGCGGTCGTCCGGCAGGCGGGCCAGCGCATCGGCCGGGAACCAGATGGTGTCCGGCAGGCCCACGATCACCGGCTCGTGCTCGGGGATCAGCGGCACGGCGCGGAAGATGGCGTCGCACAGCCCGGCAGCGCCCGCCTGGCAGACATAGGCCAGGTCCACGTCGCCCACGGTCCCGCCGTAGTATTGCAGGATGTCGCTCTTCCAGGGCGAGATGACGAAGCAGATCTTGTCGGCGCCGCCCCGCACCATGCGCTCGATCAGGTACTCGCTGACCGCCCGCGGCCGCTCGATGCCGCTGGCGTCCAGGCGCGAGCCGACCGGCAACAACTCCTTGCTGAACGCCAGCGGCTGGATGCGCGTGCCGTTGCCGGCGGCCGGGATGATGCCCCACATCACACGCGCTCCCCCGAGGCAACTGCCTCGCGCGAGGGCACGGCCTCGAAGGCTTGCACCATCTCGGCCACCCGCCGCGCGGCGCTGTGCTCGGCCAACGTGCGCTCGCGGGCGCGGCGCGCGACGGCGGCGAGGTCGGAGGGCGCCATGCGTAGCGCCGCCAGCGCGTCCTCCGTCGAGTGCGCCACCAGGATTTCGCGGCCCGGCTCGAAGAAATGGTCCAGCCCGGCCCAGTGGTCGGTCAGGATCGGCACGCCGCAGGCTGCGGCCTCGAACAGCCGGCCGGACGGGCACCAGCCGGCGCGGGCCATGGCCTCTCGTGTCACGTTCAGGGTGAGGCGGGACGAGCAGTAGAACGCCGGGTGCGCCGGCGGCGGCAAATGGCGCACGAAGAACGTGTTGGGCGTCCATGGAAAGCCGTCCGGGTACTGCGCACCGCCGATCACGAACCGCTCCCCCGGCAAGGCCAGGGCCGGCTCGACGAACAGCCGTTCCAGAGCCGCCTGCCGGTCGGCGGCGTAGGTGCCGAGGTAGGACAGCAGCCCGTCGTACTCGGGACGCGGCGGCGCCGGCCGGTGCAGCGCCGGATCGACTGAGCCGTAGATCGGCACGACGCGACGCGCGCCGAGCCGGGTGCGCAACGCGTCCAACGCGCCGCCGCCGGTGTAGCTCAGCACAAGGTCAAACCCGGCCAGGCCGTCCGGACCGATGTAGTCCACGGCCTCCCCGGCATCGAGCCGCGCCAGGGTCACGGGGGTGTCCAGGTCGTAGAAGCAGCGCAGGGCGCCCGTGCCGTCCTGCAGCAGCTGTGTCGCCGCGAGCGCGTCTGGGCAGTAGGACGTGACCATCCCGACATCCGCCCCCGCAAGTGCACTGCGCGCCCGCGGCAGCGCCGCCGCCCAATCGGGATAAAGCACCAGCTCGCCGCCCTCCGGCAGGGCCGACAGGTCGCGGTAGTTCCGGTAGTACGGCACGTCGCGCTCGAAAAAGGTCACGCGATGCCCCGCCGCCAGCAGTGCACCGATCAGGCCGCGCCACAGCGCCGCGTGCCCGTTGCCCCATGAGCTGCTGACCGACAGGCCGAAGATCACGATGTTCAGCCCGCGCTTCATGCCGGCACCGCCCGGCGCTCGCCGCTGCACGCCTGCACGGCTTCGGCGAAATACGCCTCGAGCTCGGCGGCCCGGTGGTCGCCGGTGTGGGCGCCCAGCACGCGCGCCCGGGCGGCGGCGGCCATTGCCCGGCGCCGGTCCTCCGACAGCGCCCGGATCGCCGCGAGCACGTCCTCGGTCGAGTCGGCGATCAGGATTTCCTGGCCGGGCCGAAAAAATCCGTCCAGCCCGGCCCACCAGTCGCTGATGATCGGCACGCCGCAGCACGCCGCCTCGAACAGCCGCACGCTGGGGCTGTAGCCGCGGCGCACCATGTCGGCGCGGGTCACGTTCAGGGTGTAACGCTGCGCGGCGTAGAAGGCGCGGTGTTGGTCGGGCGCCAGGTGCTCGATGCGCTCGACGTTGCCGGGCCAGGAAAGGCCGTCCGGGTATTGCGGCCCGGCCACCACGAACCGCCCGGCGTCCCAGGCCCGCGCCGCCCGGCACAGCAGTTGGTCCACCACCGGTTGGCGGTCGGCGCTGTAGGTGCCGAGGTAGCCGAGGTCCCAGGCCGGCACGGCGGCCGGGTCGGGGCGGTGGACCTCCGGATCGGCGGAGCAATACAGCGCCCGCGCCATCGGCGCGCCCAGCGTGCGCTCAAGGTGTTGCAGCGTCGGCCCGCCGGTGAAGGACAGATAAAGGTCGAAGCCGCGCAGCAGCTCCGGCGTCAGATAACCGCAGGCGTCTTCGTCCAGCGCCGCCAGCGTCACCGGCGTGTCGATGTCGTAGAACGCCGTGACGCCCCCGGCCAGGCGCTGCACCAAGGCGCCGACCGCGATGCCGTCCGGCACGTAGGACCCCACGATGACTAAATCCGCTGCCCGGATCGCCGCCGCCCAGCGATGCGACAGCTCCTCCAGCCCGGCGTAAAGCTGGGTCTCGCCATAGGGCGGCACCGGCAGGTCGCGGTGGTCAGCATACCAGGGCTTGTCGCGCTCCAGGAACAGCACGCTGTGGCCACGCCGGGCCAGGCCGCGCACCAGGCCGCGGAACGTCGTCGCGTGCCCGTTGCCCCAGGACGAGGTGATGGTCAGGCCGAGGATCACGATCCGCAAAATCAGGACCTAGCGAATCCGGCGGGTTGGGTGGGACATCGGCACACCTCGCTCGTCTATCGTAAACCTTGTAGGCCTACAAACGCCGATTTGCGCCAGGGTTCCCGTAATGATGTCGCTGCAGCAGGTCGTTGAGATCTGTCCGCACCTGACCAAGCGGCTCCTCCCACTGGCCGGGGCGGGCCTGCCGGTAAAGCCGGACCGAGTCGTACCATTGGCTGCGCGGCCCGGTCATCCAGCGCCAATCGGCCTCCGCCTTCAGCAGCAGCCAAGTCGGTCGGCCCAGCGCGCCGGCCAGGTGCGCAACCATGGTGTCCACCGTCACCACCAAGTCGAGCGTCGCCAGCAGCCGGGCGACCGTCCCTACGTCCGCGCTGCGGTCCCCAGGGTCGAGCACCGGGGGCGCGCCCGCGGCGGACAGCTCCGCCAGCCCGGGGCCGCGCTGCAGGCTGACCAACTGCACGCCGGGCGCT
>CALMAB010000581.1 GCA_937858325.1 uncultured Acetobacteraceae bacterium | reverse complement strand
ATCCGCACCAGGTTGCGATTGACGGCATCGCTGCCGTCAATCGCAACCTGGTGCGGATGGGCCAGGCCTTTGGGCTGTCCCGCGCCGCGATCCTGCGCAAGATCGTGCTGCCCGGCGCGTTGCCGGCCATCCTGAGCGGCTTCCGCGTCACCACGGGCATCGCCATCATCCTGCTCGTCGCCGCCGAGATGATCGGGGCGGAGCGCGGCATCGGCGCCTTCGTGCTGCAGGCCGGCAACCTGTACGACACCGACAACCTGCTGGCCGGCATCGTCGTGCTGTCGCTGCTCGGCCTGATGGTGGCCTGGGTGCTGGGGCGGCTGGAGCGGGCGCTGCTTGCCTGGCGTTAGGCATCCCAACGCGGACCGCCTCGCATATCGCGCGCCACCTCGGCGGCGGTGGCGCATGGTTTGCACCGCCTTCTGCAAAACCCTGTGTAGGCCGGTCCGCCGCTGCTTGCCAGCATCACCTGCGCCCGGCATGGGTGGCGGGACAGGAGAGTTGACGATGCGCAGACTGATCCCTGCAGTTCTTTTGGCAGCAATGCTCACGGGCGCCGCCCATGCCCAAACGCTGCGCATCGCGCTGCGCGAGGACCCGGACATCCTGGACCCCACTTTGGCCCGCACCTATGTCGGGCGCATCGCGTTCGCCGGGCTGTGCGACAAGCTGTTCGACATCAACGAGAAGCTGGAGATCGTGCCGCAACTGGCGCTGTCCCACGAGTGGACGGACCCGACCAACCTGGTCATCAAGCTGCGGCCCGGCGTCGTGTTCCACGATGGCGAAAAGCTCGACGCGGCGGCGGTCAAGTACTCGCTGGAGCGCCACCTGTCCATGCCGGGCAGCTTCCGCCGCAGCGAGATCAACGTCATGGACCGGGTGGAGGTCGTGGACCCGCTGACCGTCCGCATCGTGCTGAAAGCCGCGTCCTCGCCGTTCGTGTCGCAACTGACGGACCGCGCCGGCATGATCGTGTCGCCCAAGGCCGCCGAGGCGGCGGGCAAGGATTTCGGCCTGAAGCCGGTCTGCGCCGGGCCGTTCCGCTTCGTGGAGCGGGTGCCGCAGGACCGCATCGTGCTGGAACGGTTTCCCGGGTACTGGGATGCGGCATCGATCAAGCTGGACCGGGTGGTGTACCTGCCGATCCCCGACAGCTCCATCCGCTTGGCGAACTTGCAGGCGGGCAGCATCGAGCTGTCGGAACAGATCCTGCCGACCGATGCGGACGCGGTACGTGGCAATTCCCGGCTGCGCCTGATCACGTCGGACAACTTGGGCTATTGGGGCATCACCATCAATTTGGACAATGGACCGCGCGCCAAGACGCCGCTCGGCAGCGATGCTCGGGTGCGGCAGGCATTTGAGCTGTCGCTGGACAAGACGGCGATCACGCAGGTCGTCTATAACGGCATCTACACGCCTTTGTCGCAAGCCCTCCCGCCCAGCAGCCCGTATTACGACAAGGCCGTGCAACCGCGCGAACGGGACGTGGAGCGGGCGAAGGCACTGCTGAAGGAGGCCGGGGCGGCGCTGCCGGTGCCGGTCGCGCTCACGGTGCCGAACAACCCGGACCAGCGGCAGGTGGGGGAGATCGTACAGGCGATGGCCGCAGAGGCCGGGTTCGACGTGCGGATCACCGCGGCGGAGTACGCATCGGCAATTGCGGCCGCGACGCGGGGCGAGTTCGAGGCGTTCGCGACCGCATGGTCCGGGCGGGTCGATCCAGACGGCAACCTGTTCAGCTTCATGCACAGCGGCGGTGCGCTGAACGACAGTCACTATGCCAATCCAAAGGTGGATGCGCTGTTGGACCAGGCGCGGGCCGTGCAGGATGTGGGGGCGCGGCGCGGGCTGTATAACCAGATCGTGGAGCAGTTGAGCAAGGACCTGCCCATCGTGTACCTGAGCAATCCCAAGAACGTGGTCGGCCTGTCGGCGCGGGTGACCGGGTTCCGCCCGGTGCCGGACGGCCTGATCCGGCTGCAGGGCGTCGGGCTGGCGAAGTAGCCATGCGCAGCCACCTCGGCGGCCGGCTGCTGCAGGTTTTGCCGACAATCCTGCTGGTCAGCATCCTGGTGTTCGCGCTGCAGCAGCTCATGCCCGGCGATCCGGCCGTCGTGTTGGCCGGGGAGGAGCGCGGCGATCCCGCCGTGCTGGCGCAAATTCGCAACGAACTATGGCTCGACCGCTCGCTGCCGGTGCAGTACTTCCACTGGATCGGCAACGTGCTGCGCGGCGACCTGGGGTTTAGTTGGCGAATCCGCCAGCCGGTGGCGGCCCTGATCCTGACCAAGCTGCCGGTGACGCTGCAGCTCGCCGCGATGGCGTTCGGGATCGCGCTGTGCATCGGGGTGCCGACCGGCATCCTGTCCGCGGTGAAGCGCAACACCGCCTGGGACTACGCGGCGAACCTGGTCGGGCTGGCCGGGCTGTCCACGCCGAACTTCTGGCTCGGCATCATGCTGATCCTGCTGGTGTCGGTGAAACTCGGCTGGCTGCCGCCCTCCGGCTACGTGCCGCTGACCGAGGACTGGCGGCAGTCGCTCGCCACCACGATCATGCCGGCCTTCGTGCTGGGCAACGCCATCGCCGCCATCCTGATGCGCCATACCCGCAGCGCCATGCTGACGGCGCTCGACCAGGACTTCGTGCGGACGGCGCGGGCCAAGGGCCTGAACGAGTGGACCGTCGTGCTGCGCCACGCTTTCCGCAACGCGCTGGTGCCGGTGGTGACCTTGGGGGCGCTGGAACTCGGCACGCTGCTGTCCGGCGCGGTGCTGACCGAGCAGGTGTTCAGCATCCCGGGCTTCGGCAAGCTGGTCGTGGACGCTGTGTTCAACCGGGACTACCCCGTCGTGCAAGGCGTCGTGCTGGTCACGGCGTGCTTGTACATCCTGCTGAACCTGCTGGCCGACGTGCTGTATGTCGTCATCAACCCGCGGCTGCGCGACGCATGAAGGCAAGCCCGACAGCCTTGGCCTTGCGCCGGTTCCGCGGGCGGCCGGCGGCGGTGCTGGGCTTCGCCGTCATTACCCTGTTCGTCGTGGTCGCCATCGCGGCACCGCTGATCGCGCCGTATGACCCCGTCGCCACCAGTTGGACGGCGATCCGCAAGGCGCCGTCCATGCAGCACTGGATGGGCACGGACGAGAACGGGCGGGACGTGCTGTCCCGCGTGGTGTTCGGCGCGCGGGCGTCCCTGCTGGCCGGCGTCGTGTCCGTGCTGATCGCGGCTGGGGTGGGGGTGCCGGTGGGCTTGCTGGCCGGGTTCGCCGGCGGGCGTGTCGATGCGGTGATCGGCCGGGTGGTGGATGCGATGCTGGCCTGCCCGTTCCTGATCCTGGCCATCGCGCTTGCGGCGTTCCTCGGCCCGGCGCTGACCAACGCCATGGTCGCGATCGGCGTGACGGCCGCGCCGGTGTTCGCCCGCGTCGCCCGCAGCGCCACCATGGACACGATGACCTTTGATTACGTCGAAGCGGCCCGCGCCGTCGGCAACCCGCCCTGGCGCGTGGCGCTGCGCCACGTTGCGCCCAACATCGTGCCGCCCGTGCTGGTGCAGGCGACGCTGGCGATTGCGCTCGCGATCATCGCGGAGGCCAGCCTGTCCTTTCTCGGCCTCGGCCAGCAGCCGCCGGCGCCGAGCTGGGGCAGCATGTTGAACTCGGCGCAGCGTTTCCTGACGCAGGCGCCCTGGCTCGCGGTGTTCCCGGGCGCGGCCATCTTCCTGGCGGTGCTGGCGTTCAACCTGGTCGGCGACGGCCTGCGGGACGCGCTCGATCCCCGGCGCCACTGATCCCGTCCACGGAGGCTTGCCGATGCGCGTCGCGATCATGGATGATTGGCAGGGGGTGGCCCGCGGCGCCGCGGACTGGTCGGCGGTCGAGGCGCGAGCGGAGGTCACGGTGTTCGCCGCGCCGTTCGCAGGCGAGGACGCGGCGGCGGCGGCGCTGGCGGAGTTCGACATCCTGGTGCCGATGCGGGAACGCACGGAACTTGGGGCCGGGCTGATCGCCCGGCTGCCCAAGCTGCGGATGATCGCGCTCACCGGCGGCCGGTCGCAGTCGCTGGCGCTCGACGCCTGCACCGCGGCGGGCATCCTGGTGTGCAACACCGGCGGCGAACGCTCCTCCATCGGCACGGCGGAGCTTGCCTTGGGCCTGATGCTGGCCGCCGCGCGGTTCATCCCGGCGGGCGACGCGGCGATCCGGGCCGGACGGTTCCAGGACGGCGTGGGCGTCGGCCCGGTGCTGCAGGGACGCACCTTGGGCGTCATCGGCCTCGGCCGGATCGGCGCGCGTGTCGCCGGCTACGGCCGGGCGCTCGGCATGGATGTGGTCGCCTGGAGCCCGAACCTGACCGAAAGCGCCGCCCAGGCCGGCGGGGCGCGGCTCGTCGCCAAGGCCGACCTGCTGGCGCAATCGGATGTGGTCAGCCTGCACCTCGTGCTGTCGGCCCGGTCGCGCGGCACCCTCGGGGCGGCGGACCTCGCGCGCATGAAGCCCGGCGCCATCCTGGTCAACACGTCGCGCGGCCCGTTGGTCGAGGAGGCGGCGCTGCTGGACGCGCTGCACGCCGGGCGCATCCACGCGGCGCTCGACGTGTTCGCGGAGGAGCCGTTGCCGCCGCACCACCCGTTGCGGACGGCGCCCAACACCGTGCTGACGCCGCATCTGGGCTATGGCACGCGGGATACCTTCGCCCAGTTCTATGGCGAAAGCGTGCAGAACATCCTGGCCTTCCTGAACGGCAGCCCGATCCGGGTCATCAACCCCGCTGCCCTGCACCGGCCGCGCGGCACGGCTTGACCACGGGGCGCAGCGGAGGTCCGATGCGCAAACAAGAACGGGAGGACGGACGATGCGCGCATGGGCAGTGGTCGAGAACGGAGCGGACCTGCAGGAGCTGGAACTGCCGACGCCGGAGCCGCAGGGCACTGAGGTGCTGCTGGAAGTCACCCATTGCGGGGTGTGCCACTCCGACCTGCATATCTGGGAAGGCCATTACGACCTCGGCGGCGGCAAGCAGATGTCGCTCAAGGACCGCGGCGTGGTGCTGCCGCTGACGATGGGGCACGAGATCGTCGGACGCGTCGTGAAGCTCGGTCCCGATGCGGCAGGAGTGGCCGTAGGCGACGTGCGGATCGTGTTTCCCTGGCTGGGCTGCGGGCAGTGCGAACGCTGCTTGGCGGAGGAGGACAACATGTGCACCGTCGCCCCACGCAGCCTGGGCGTTTACCAGAACGGCGGCTACGGTACGCACGTCGTGGCGCCGCACCCACGGCACTTGATCGACCTCGGCACGCTCGACCCGGCTGTTGCGGCGACTTACGCCTGTTCGGGCATCACGGTGTACTCCGCCGTGCGTAAGGTGTTGCCGATGCCGCCGACCGAGCCGATCGTCCTCATCGGCGCCGGCGGGCTGGGCCTGAACGCCATCGAAATCCTGAAAGCGCTCGGCCACAAGGCGATCGTCGTGGTGGATCTCAGCGCGGAAAAGCTGCAGGCGGCGACGGCTGCGGGCGCCATGGCCGTGGTGGACGCGAGCACGCCGGGCACGGCGGAGCGCATCATGGATGCCTGCAACGGGCCGGTCGCCGCCATCATCGACCTGGTGAACGGCACGGCGACGGCGGCGTTCGCGTTCCCGGTCCTGCGGAAAGGCGGCAAGCTGATCCAGGTCGGCCTGTTCGGCGGTTCCATGACGCTGCCGCTGCCGTTGATGGCGATACGTGCGCTGACGATCCAGGGTAGCTACGTCGGCAACCCGAGGGAGTTGCGGGAACTCGTGACGTTGGCGCAGAACGGCGGCATCACGCCCTTGCCGATCACCCAACTTCCGCAATCCAGCGCGACAACGGCCCTGCATCGCCTGCGTGATGGAAAAGTGACCGGCCGCATTGTCCTGACCGCGGCCTGATCAGGCCAGCCGCTCGTCCCGCATGGCCCGCGGCCGTTGGCTGCGTGCCATGGCGCCGGTTGGCGTGTGTGCCGCCATGCGCCGCATAAGCGGCAGGGCATAACCCAAACGGCGCACCAGCTCCGCAGTGATCAGGATTTCGGCCCGCATGGCACCGCTATACCAAAGCCGATACGCCGATCCGGTCAGGCCCAGGATGCCGCAACGTTCCTGATTGGGCAGGCCGAGAAGGTTGGCCAGTCCGTCAAGCTCCCGAACCGCCGCAGACACCTGCTCTGGCGTCTTCAAAACTTCGGACATCCTGCAACTCCCCACTTATGAGGAACACAGTAACGATGTCTTATCGAAATGGAAGACATTTTCACGTGTTTATGACGAAAAGTTTTTGCGTTCACGAAAGCTGCGGCGGCCGCAGAGTGGATGAGCCATCAGCCAGATCAACATCCCTGCCGCCCAAAGGCCGCGCGATCAGGCCCAACGGGTCGGCCATGGCCAGGGTGCCGTCCTCGCCGGCAGGAATGCCGCGCGCATGGAGGGGCGCGGCAGCCGTGCGCAGCAATGCGCCCACGAACGAGCGTCCCCATGCCAAAGCAGAGGCTCCCTGAATGGAAGTCCAGCTTTCCCGCCAACGTGCCTGGCGATCCGCGAGGCTCATGGTCAACGCGGTGTTCAACGCGTCCGCAACCTCGTCGGCATCATGGGGATTGACGATCAGCGCGGCGCCAAGCTGCTTGGCGGCACCCGCAAAGCGGGACAGGATCAGCACCCCGGGGTCCTGCGGGTCCTGCGCCGCGACGTACTCCTTGGCGACCAGGTTCATCCCGTCCCGCAACGGCGTCACCAAGCCGACCCGCGCTTCCCGCATGTAGCCGGCGACGGTGCTGCGGGCGCCCGCGCGGGCCACAAGGCGAAGCGGCATCCAGTCCGGCTCGCTGAACTCGCTGTTGATGCTGCCCACGTCCCGCTCGACCGCGCTGCGCAGGTCACGGTAGGCGACCACGTCCTTGCGCGATTCGGCGGCGATCTGCAGGAACGTCACCCGGCGCCGCAGGTCGGGCTGCGTTTCCAGCAAGCGCCGATACCCGGCGACCCGCTGCAGCAAGCCCTTGGTCGGGTCCATGCGGTCAACCCCGAGCACGAGACGCTGGCCGCCCAAGCTCCGGCGCAGCCGCTCTGTCGGCGCCGCGCGCCAAGCGTCCTCGGCAATCGCTGCGAAGTCCTGCGCCTCGATCTCGACCGGAAACACGCCCAGGCGCACTCGCCGGCCGTTGACGCTTAGCCAGCCGTTCGCCATCCGTTGCGCGTCGCCAATGCGGCAGGCGGCCTCGGCGAAGTTCTCGACGTCGTTCGCGGTTTGGAACCCGAGCAGGTCTGCCGCGAGCAGGTCACGGAGCAGCGCCTCCGCCTCCGGCACGCTGGCCAGCATGTCGGCGGATGGGAACGGGATGTGCAGGAAGAAACCGATGGGCGCCCGCACGCCCTTGGACCGCAAGGCCTGGGGCATGCCCATCAGATGGTAGTCATGAACCCAGATGAGGTCGTTCGCCCGCAGCATGGGATACAGCGCATCCGCCAGCCGCTCGTTCACCTGGCGGTAAACCTGCGCGTTGCGCCGGTCGAACGTCATGAGCTCCGGCATCGAGTGCAGCAGCGGCCAGAGCGTGCTGTTGGAAAACTCGTTGTAGTACCGCTCGTGCTCCTCGGCCGTGAGGTCGATGGTCGCATACCTGACGCGGCCCGACTCAGCCAGGCGAACCGGCCCGGGGGCCTCCGATATGTTCCCGCTCCAGCCGAACCAAACGCCGCCGCGCCGTTCCATCAACGCTTCGAGCGCAACGGCGAGGCCTCCAGCCTGCGCGCCCGCTGCAGCCGGCGCGGGAACGCGGTTGCTGACGACGACGAGGCGGTTCACCTTAGCTCCATCAAAGCTACCGGCAATCGACTCAAGATGCTGGCTAGGGACAAACGCGTTGTGCTCATGGTTTCCACCTCGCCGTCTAAAATATGCACAAGCCTCCGGTCAGCCAGGCTGCGTGGCAATAAAACAGCAGTTTCCCGCCAATTGCCAGCATGGACGAGAGGTGTGCCAACTGATGGGTCAACCGCCATTGACAAACGAGTGCCGACCACGATGGCGGACCGGCCCTCGTGTACGCGGGCGAAGGCCAGGGCATGGTCGGCGAACGGCCCTTCCAAGCGGAGGGGGACGTAGCTGCCCTGGGTGAACAGGCCGGGCGCCCGGGCGCGTAGGGCGAGGGTGCGGGCAATGACCGCCTGCTTCACCCGGCCGTCGCGCCACGAACGCAGCAACAAGGCCGGCTCCTCCGCGTCTTGGAGAGCCGCCTGCCGCGCCGCGAAATCCACGGGGCGCCGGTTGTCGGGATCGACCAGGCTGAAATCCCAGAACTCGGTTCCTTGATACAGGTCCGAGACGCCCGGGCTGGTGAGACGCAGCAGGGTCTGCGTCAGGCTGTTGACCGCACCCGCCGGGGCGATGCGGGCGGCGAAGCTCGCGAGTTCGCCGGCCATGTTCACGCTTCGCCCGGCGTCGAGCAGGCCCGCCAGGAAGCTGCGGCAAGCCCCCTCGTAGTCGGTGTCCGGCACGGTCCAGCTCGTGCGGCGCTTCGCCTCGCGCAGCGCCTTTTCCTGCCAGCCGGCCACCCGGGTTTCAAACGCCGACAGCCCTTCGGCATCGTCCGGCGCCAAGTCGAGCGGCCAGGCGGCCACCAGGGTCTGATACAGCATGATCTCGTCGGCGGCGTCCGGCGCCGGGCCGTCGAGGTCACGCTTGAGGAGGGCGTTGAGCCGCGTCCAGCGTTGCAGCGCCGCTTCCCATTCGGACGGGATCTCGCTAAGCACGGCGAGCCGGGCGCGGGTGTCCTCGCCGCGCTTGTGGTCGTGCGTGGCGGTGGCCAGGAGGGCGAGCGGGAAGCGCTTCTGCCGGTCCTTGTTGGCCGCGTGGAACGCCGCCGGGCTGAGAAACCATTGCGACGGCTCGCTGCCCACCTCGTTGCGGGACAGCAGGCGGCCGTACCGGTAGAACGTCGTGTCCTCCACCGACTTCGCCGCGGTGGGCGCCGAAAGCTGCTGGAACTTCACCATCGCCCGCAGCCGTTCCTGCCGCTGCGTTCCAGCCGGGACGCTGCGCAGGCCGGTGCCGGACAGCCACTCGCCCACCAGCTCCAGCAAGGGCCGGTCGGCGACGCGCACCGTGCGGCGCGCACCGGCCATGGCCCAATCCATGACGCGCTGGTCCGTGGGCGTGATGCCGCCCGGGCCGGCATAGATGCGGTAGACGTGGAAGTGCACCAGCAGTTCCGTCAGCGTGTTGCGGATGGCGGTCAGCGTGTAATCCCGGGTCGTCAGGTTGCGCCGCGCGACGCGGTGCAGCGCCGACGCGGTGACGAACAGCTCGCTGCTCAGGTTCTCCCGCAAGATCTGGCGGCGTGCGGGCATGGCCTCGTCGTCGAACACGCCGGGCCGCCCGGTCAGGCCGGTCCACAACGCCGTCAGCGGTTCCTCGCCGGCCGGGTCGTGGAGGACCGCGGCGGCGTCGTTCATGAAGTCGTAGCCAGTGGTCCCGTCCGTCAGCCAATCGCTGGCCAGGCGCTCGTGCGGCGCCAGGATCTTCTCGATCCACAGTACGACCGGCTCGTCCCGGAGGTCGGCCGGGCGGGACAGCGCCACGGTCTGCAGGCGGCGCCGCAGCTTGCGGCAATAGTCGCGCGGGCTGGCCAGGCCATCGACGTGATCGATGCGGACGCCGTCGATCAAACCCTCGGCATACAGGCGGAACACGGTGCGGTGCGTCGCCTCGAACACCTCCGGCTGCTCGACCCGCACGCCGGCCAAGCCGTTCACGTCGAAGAAGCGGCGCCAGTTGATTTCATCTGCAGCCGCCCGCCACCAGGCGAGGCGGTAGTGCTGACGTTCCAGAAGGCGGTGCAGGCGGTCAAGTCCGCCAGAGGTGCCAACCGCGTAGGCCTGCAGGCACTCCTCGATCCCCGCACGGTACACCGGCTCCAGCAATTCGTGCCGGGCAGCCTCGGCCTGCTTGCGGGTGGCCTCTCGACCGCCAGTGCCGAGGTCCGCGAAGGCACGCGCGGCGGGCTCCAACGGACCACCCACGGTCAGCAGGACCGCCGCGTAGTCGCGTGGGCTGACCGGGAAACGGTGGTCGTAGTAGCCGACGAACAGGCGGCCGTCGCGGTCGTCGAAGCGCAGCACCAGTTCGCCGCGCTCCAGGCACTCGCCGTAGGAGCTGCCGAGGAACGGCGCCAGCATCCGGCCGCGCAGCGACGGGTCGGGCGGGTCCCAATCGATGTCGAAGTACTCGGCGTATGGGCTGGCGCGGCCCCATTCCAGCACGTCGAGCCACCAGGCGTTGTCGTTGCCGCCGACCCCCATGTGGTTCGGCACGATGTCGAGGATCAGTCCCATCTCGTGCGTGCGCAACGCCGCGACGAGCCGGCGCAGCGCCTCCTCCCCGCCGAGTTCCGGGTTGATCGTGTCATGGTCCACGATGTCGTAGCCGTGCGTCGATCCGGCGCGCGCCGTCAGCAACGGGGACGCGTAAAGGTGACTGACGCCCAGCCGGGCGTAATATGGCACCAGAGCGGTCGCTTGGTCCAAGGTGAATTCGCGGTGGAATTGCAGGCGGGCGGTCGCAGAGAGAGGCTTCATTTGGGCTTTCTGGCGTGGGCAAGCCCGGCAAGCCGGGCGGTCACCGCAGGGGTGTCGAGCAGGGCGCCGGCCGGACCGGGAAGGCGGCGGCGCCAGTTCGGGTGCTCGTCGAGCGTGCCCGGCAGGTTCGGCTGCTCGGGACGCGCAAGGGCATCTTCAAGCGGCAGCACCACCAAGTCACAGGCGGCGCCGCCGATGTGGCGCGCGGCGGCATCGGCGATCCGGTCCGACTGGTCCGGCCCCGGCAGGTCGGCCTGCGCCGCGCCGCTGTCCAGCATGGTGTCCCAGAGCGCCGCGCGGTCGCGCGCGCGGAGGTGCTGCTCGTGCTGCTGGTTCGCCTCGTCGCCCAGCAGCCCCAGCCGGCCGCGCCATTCCAGGTCGCGCCCAGCCCACCATCCGGCAACGGTTGGCAGGTCGTGCGTGCTGGTCATGGCGGTGGCGCCCTTGGTCCAGATGCGCGGCGAGGTGAAGCGGTCGCCGTGCTTCTCGAACCACATCACGCGCATGCCGAGCATGCCGGCCTGCTCAAGCCGGTCCTGGAACCCTTCCGGGATGGTGCCGAGGTCTTCCGCCAGGACGATGGCGCGGTGGCGGTGGGACTCAAGCGCGATGAGCCGCAGCATGTCCTCGATGGGGAAGGAGATGTAGGCGCCGTCCGCCGCCGACCTGCCGTCCGGCACGACCCAGAGCCGGGCCAGGCCCAGCGCGTGGTCGATGCGGACCCCGCCGGCGTGCCGCATCGTGCTGCGCAGCATTTCCAGGTAGGCGCCGAACCCGTGCAAAACGAGGCCGCGCGGCGAGAACGCCGCCAGGCCCCATTTCTGTCCCTGGGGGCTGAGCAGGTCCGGCGGCGCCCCCACCGAAAGGCCGAGCAGGGTCTCTGCCTGCCGGCTCCAGCAGTGGCTGCCGCCGGAGTCGGCGCCCACTGCGAGGTCGGCCACCAAACCAATGGACATGCCAGCGTCGCGCGCCGCTTGCTGCGCCGCCGCCATGCTGAGGCTGGCCTGCCATTGCATGAAGGCTTGGAAGGCCACATCCGTCGCGTGGGCGGCGGCGAACTCGGCGACGGCCGGGTTGCTGGGATCGCGGTGTTGTTCGGGCCAGTCGCGCCAATGCCATCGGGCTGGGTCGGCGCCGAAGTGGTAGGCGTGCAGCGCCTCGAACCGGGCGTGCGTTTCGAGCGTATCGCCCTGCTGCACCCGGTAATCCGCCAACTCGTCCTGCATCGCGGGTGGCGCGGCATCGAACATGGCGCGGAGGGTGGACAGGCGCTTGCGCGTAGCGGCGGGCCAGTCAACGAATTCGGCGGCTTCGAGCCGCTGTGTCTCGGCATCCGGGGGCACATCGAGCCGGGTGTGCAGCACGTTCAGCAGCATTCGGCTGGACGGCGAGTACGGGCTGAAGCGGTCCGGATCGGCGGAGAACTGCGCATGGACCGGGCTGATGGCGACGCCGGCGGCCCCGTGCGCGGCGGCGGGGCGGATCAGATCCTGCAGCGCGCCGAAGTCGCCGAGGCCGGCGTCGCCGGGCCGGCGCAGCTCACCGGGTCCATCCTGGTGACGGT
>CALMAB010000580.1 GCA_937858325.1 uncultured Acetobacteraceae bacterium | reverse complement strand
GCACCGTGGTCTGCGCCGCGGGCGGCCTGCCGGGCGAGCTGCACAAGCTGTGGCGCAGCGCCGAGCCGGGCGGCTACCACCTGGAATACGGCTTTTCCTGCATGGGCTACGAGATCGCCGGCGGCCTCGGCGTGAAGATGGCCCGGCCCGGGCGGGAGGTGTTCGTGATGGTGGGCGACGGCAGCTACCTGATGCTCAACTCCGAGTTGCACACTTCGGTGATGCTGGGCCGCAAGCTGGTCGTGACCGTGCTGGACAACCGCGGCTACGGCTGCATCAACCGCTTGCAGCAGGCGTGCGGCGGCGCGCCGTTCAACAACCTCCTTGCCGACGTGGACGGCCGGACCAACGAGACCTGGGTGGACTTCGCCGCCCATGCGCGATCCCTGGGCGCGCAGGCGGAGGCGGTGGACGGCATCGCCGGGCTGGAAGCGGCGTTGCAACGGGCGAAGGCGGCGGACCGCACCTATGTGGTCGTGATCCCAACCGACCCCGGGCCGACCACGGAAGCGGGCGGCGCCTGGTGGGACGTGGCGGTGCCGGAGGTGTCTCCGCGGGGCGAGGTGCAGGACGCGCACGCGGCCTACCTGCGGGCGCGTGCGGCGCAGGCGATGGGCTGAGGATCGCCTGAACCAGGGGAGGCGTGCGTGAAGGTTTGCGTGGTCGGCTACGGCATGATGGGAGAATGGCATTCCCGGGCGCTGCGGGACGCAGGGGCGGAGCTGCACACCCTGGTCGGCCGCCGGCCGGAAGCGGCGGAGGCGTTCGCCCAAACCCATGGCTACGGCCGCTGGACGCTGTCGCTCGACGAGGCGTTGGCCGACCCGGCGGTGGACGCCGTGATCCTCGCCACGCCGAGCGAAGGGCACGAGGCCGAGGCGATCCGCTGCCTGCAAGCGGGCAAGCACACGCTGATCGAGATTCCCGTCGCCATGAGCCTCGCCGGCGCCGAGCGCGTGGTCGCCGCCGGGGAACGCTCCGGCAAAGCGTACGGACTGAGCCACCCCATGCGCTTCCGCCGGGAGCGCGAGGCGCTGCGCGCCCGGGTCGCGGCGGGCGAGGAGCGCATCCGGCACGTCGCCGGGCGGTTCTTCATCCCGCGCCTGGTCAACATCGGTGCCACCGGCTACCGGCGGAGCTGGAGCGACAACATCCTGTGGCACCATTTCTGCCACTTCGTCGATCTCGGCCTGTTCCTGTTCGACTTCGCGCCCATCCGCCGGGTGCAGGGCCATTTGGGGCCGCTGCACGACGCGACGGGCATCCCCATGGAGTGCGTGGTGCTGGTGGAAACGGAGGACGACCGCACCTTGCTGGTGCACGGCTCCTACCACGCGAGCTTCCGGTTCTACGACAAGCTGATCGTCACCGACCGGGACACGTATTTCTATGACACGCTGGCCGCGACGCTGCGCACCCGCGAGGGCACGGCACCGATGGAAAGCGAGCAGGACAACGCCGCGCGGATCGTGCGGGACTTCGTGGCCGCGGTGCGCGAGGGACGCCAGCCGCTGGCCTCCGGCCCTTCGGTGCTGCCGGCGATGCGGGTGCTGCAGGCGATGCAGGACGAGTGGGACGCGCGCTTCGGGGCGCAGTCCATCCCGGGACGGCTGCTGCCCGATGGAGGAGAACAGCCATGAAGATCGCCCTGGATCCCTACATGCACCGCCATCTGTCCCTGACCGAGCTGCCGCGGCTGGCGGCGGAGCTGGGTTATGAGTACATCGAGCTTTCGCCCCGTGCGGACTTCCTGGATTGGTGGGTGCATCCGCGCGCCTTTCCGGAGCGGATAGAGGCGTTCAAGGCGGCCCTGCGGGACCACGGGGTCAAGCTCGCCTCCCTGTTGCCGATGTACCGTTGGGCCAGCCCGGACGAGGACGAGCGCAAGACCGCCGTGGGCTACTGGAAGAAGGCCATCGAGATCGCGGTCGAGATGGGCTGCGACACCATGAACTCGGAATTCGGCCGCGGCCCCCACCCGGAGCGCGGCGGCTGCTCGAGCTGCTGCGCCGGCGGCATCACCACGGAGATGTCGGAAGCCGCCTGGTGGCGCTCCATGGAGGAGCTGGTGCCGGTGTTCGAGCGGGAAGGCGTCAACCTGCACGTCGAGCCGCACCCGGAGGATTGGGTCGAAACCCTCCACCCGGCCGTGGACATGATCCGCACCATCAACTCGAAGAACGTGAAGTTCCTGTACTGCGCCCCGCACACCTTCTACTTCGGCAGCGACATGGCGCAGATGATCCGGGACGCCGCCCCCGTGCTGGCCCACGTCCACGTCGCCGACACGTTCAACCACAAGGCGTCCTCGGGCCTGCGCTACATCGTCAACCCGCCGGGTTCGACGGCGCGGGTACACCAGCACCTGGACATCGGCCAGGGCGAGGTGGATTGGGACGTGTTCTTCGGCACGCTGCGCGAGGTCGGGTTCGACGGCATCGTGACGAGCTGCGTGTTCGCCTGGGAAGAGCGCGCCGTCGAGTCCTCCCGCTTCATGCGGCAGGAAATCCAGCGCTACGTGGACAAGCACTGGGGCGTGGCTGCGTCCCGCTGACACGCGGGCCGGCAGCAAGCAAAGGGAGGATGGGTCATGACGGTGAACGTCGGGGTCATCGGGGTGGGCATGATCGGGCAGGACCACGTGCGCCGGCTGACCACGGTTTTGCCGGGCAGCGCGGTGGTCGCGGTCACGGACTCCGATGCGGAGCGCGCGCGCAGCGTGGCCGTGAGCGTGCCGGGCGGGGCGGCGCCGCGGGTGTTCGCCACGGGCCAGGAGCTGATCGCGGACGAGGCCGTCCACGCGGTCGTCGTCGCGTCCTGGGGGCCGACCCACGAGGAGTACGTGCTCGCCTGCGTCGCCGCCGGCAAGCCGGTGTTCTGCGAGAAGCCGCTGGCGACCACGCAGGACGCGTGCCTGCGCATCTTGGACGCCGAGGCGGCCCACGGCCGGCGGCTGGTGCAGGTCGGCTTCATGCGCCGCTTCGACCCGGCCTACCGCGCGTTGAAGGAGACCGTGGACGGGGGGGCCATCGGCGCGCCGCTGCTGTTCCATTCGGTCCACCGCAACCCATCGGTGCCCCCGCACTACACGGCCGACATGGCGATCAGCGACACGGCGGTGCACGACATCGACGTGGCGCGCTGGCTGCTGGACGACGAGGTTGCCGCGGCCACGGTGCTCAAGCCGCGCCGCAACAGCCGGGCCGGGGCGCTGCAGGACCCGCTGGTCGTGCTGCTGGAAATGCAGGGCGGGGCCGTGGTGGACGTGGAGGTGTCCGTGACCATCGCCTACGGCTACGACATCCGCGGCGAGGTGGTGGGCGAGACCGGCACGGCGGCACTCGCCGAGGGCAACACGGTGGTGGTGAAGCGCGAGGGCGCGTTCAGCGGGCGGGTGCCGCCCGGCTGGCGCGAGCGTTTCCTGCGCGCCTACGACCTTGAGTTCGAGGCGTGGCTCGCCGCCGCGGCGCAGGGCAGCGCCGCCGGGCCGAGCGCCTGGGACGGCTACGCCGCCACGGCCGTGTCCGACGCCGCGCTTGAGGCGTTGCGCACCGGCACCCGGCAAACCGTGTCGATGCGGGAGCGGCCCGGGCTTTACACCCCGCCAGGCCAGGGCCGGGCGACGACCTGAGGCCGTCCGCCTGGTCCGGTTTCGCATCAACTTGCGGTAGTTTCGAGTTTGGAACCTAGCGCAATCCGACGATTTGTGACTTGCGCCACCCGCGCCAGCTCCGTTACCTACCGCACATAACGATCCGGGCCCCTCTGGCAGGACGCTGGCGCTAACCGCCGGCCAACCTAGCGATGTCGGATCACCGTAGGAGTATGCGGTGGTCAATGGCACGCGGCGGTTCTCCGCGCCTATCGAGACAGCATGCGCCTGCGGCTTTTGCACAACAATGCAAGGAGCCCATGCTGATGACGACCCAACACAATCCTGACACCGCCAACCCTTTCCGCGACATGGCGCGCGGCGTCGCCCGCTTCCAGGGCGAGGTTTACCCGCGGGAGCGGGGCCTGTACCGCAAGCTGGTCCATGACGGCCAGAAGCCCAAGGCGCTCATGATCTCCTGCGCCGACAGCCGGGTGATCCCCGAGATGATCACGCAATGCGGCCCCGGCGAGCTGTTCGTGTGCCGCAACGCCGGCAACATCGTGCCGCCCTTCGGACGGACGAACGGCGGCGTGTCCTCGGTGATCGAGTATGCCGTGCTGGCCCTGGGCGTGCGGGACATCATCGTGTGCGGCCATTCCGACTGCGGCGCGATGGGCGCGCTGCTGCACCCGGAGAAGCTTGCAACGATGCCGAACGTCGCCGCCTGGCTCCACCACAGCCAGGCCGCGCAGCGCATCGTTGAGCAGACCCTGCACTGCGACGCCCCTGACGAGGAGCGCCACCGCGCCCTGGCGAAGGAAAACGTGGTCGTGCAGATCAACCACCTGCGCACGCACCCGTCCGTCGCCGCGGGGATCGCGGCCGGCAAGCTGACGCTGCACGGCTGGCTGTTCGAATTGGAGCATGGCTCGGTGCTGGCCTATGACGGCGACACCGGCCTGTTCGCGCTGATGGACGACGACACGCCCCCGGTGGCCGTCGCGCCCCGCGGCGGCGCGGCGCTGCCCGTGGCGGCGGAGTAGTGCCGGTGCGCAGTTGGCTCCTTCGCGACGTTTCGGCGTCCTTTGTCGTGTTCCTGGTGGCGATGCCCTTGTGCATGGGCATCGCCATCGCTTCCGGCGTGCCGCCCGAGCGGGGGCTGCTGACCGGCATCATCGGCGGCATCGTGGTCGGGCTGCTGTCCGGCTCGCCCCTGCAGGTGAGCGGCCCGGCGGCCGGGCTTGCCGTCATGGTCTTCGAGATCGTGGGCGACTACGGCCTCGGCGCCTTGGGGCCGATCCTGCTGCTGGCCGGCGGGCTGCAATGCCTGGCCGGCGCGCTGCGGCT
>CALMAB010000579.1 GCA_937858325.1 uncultured Acetobacteraceae bacterium | reverse complement strand
CGTCGCCGGTGTCGCGCGGCGCCGAGACGGTCATCAGGTAGGCCAGGGGCACCGCCCCCATGGCGGCCAGGTCGGACAGGTTCACCCGCAGCAGCTTGGCACCCACGGTCTCCGCCGGGTCGTCGGACAGGAAATGCACCCCGGCCACCATGGCGTCGGCGGTGAACACCAGCTCGCGCCCCGGCGGCGGCTGCAGCACCGCCGCGTCGTCCAGCAGGTCGAGCGCCCCCGGGCCGGCCAACGGCCGGAAGTGCCGGGCGATCAGCCTGAACTCGGCCGGCGCGTCGGGCGCCGCCGTTGCTTCAGGGAAGGGCGCCATCAGTGGGTCGGGGCCGGCTCCGCCGGGAAGTCGCCGGGCCGCAGCTCGCGCGCCAACCGGTCGAGCATCCCGTTCACCATGCGCGGCTCCTCCCCGGTGAAGAAGCCGTGCGCCACGTCCAAGTACTCGTTGATCACGACGCGGGCGGGCGGGCCGTTGGCCATCGTCAGCTCCGCGCCGCCGGCGCGCAGCAGGGCACGCAGCACCGGGTCGAGCCGCACCATGGGCCACTCCGGCGGCAGGGCGTCGGCGATCAGGGCGTCCAGCCGATCCTGCTGCAGCACCGCGGAGCGGACGATCTGCGTGAACAGCGGCACGTGCGCGTCCGGCACCCGGCCCTCCTCGAAGCCGCCGCCGCCCAGATGCTCCGGACCCGGCATCTCGCCGAGGCGGTGGCGCACGAACTGCTCGATCACCGTTTCCGCCGTTTCGCCGCCCTGCTCGCTTTGGAACAGCGCCTGCACCGCGGCGACGCGGGACGCGGTGCGGGGACGGCTGGGCGGACGGGCGGGACGGGGCATCAGGCGGCTCCCATCTGGCGGGCAACGGCGATCTGCCGCAGCGCCGCGGACGCGGCCTCCGCGCCCTTGTTGTGGCCGTCCGCGCCGGACCGGGCTTCCGCCTGGCCGATGTCGTGCACGGTGAGCAGCCCGGTGCCCATCGCCAGGCCGTATTGCAGCGCGACCTGCATCAGGCCGGACATGCTTTCGCGGCAGATATGGTCGTAATGGTCAGTCTCCCCCCGGACAACGCAGCCCAGCGCGATGAAGCCGTCGAAACGCTGAGTCCCCCGCAGCGCCAGGCGGATTGCCTGGGCCAACTCGAACGCGCCGGCCACGTCCAGGATGTCGTGGCTGGCACCGGCCTCCGCCAGGATGCGCTCGGCGCCGCGGGTCATGCCATCAACGACTTCGCGATAATAGGGCGCGCGCACCACCAGCAAACGGGGCGCCTGGCCCGGCACGGCCGGGGCCGCGGGCCGGGGCGCGTCGATGGTGCTCATAAGGGCAGTCCTTTATTCCGCGGCGGCGCCGGCAAGCGGCCGATGCTCGACGATGTTCAAACCGTAACCCTCTAGCCCCACCAGGGTGCGCCGGGTATTGGACAGCAGGATCATGTCCCGCACGCCCAGGTCGATCAGGATCTGCGCCCCGATGCCGTAGTCCCGCAGCACGGGCGTGGGCCGGGCGTTGGCGGTCATCGCGGCCACCCGTTCAGACAGCGCGGTCGGCCGGGGTTCACGGATCAACACGACGGCACCCCGGCCCTCCGCCGCGATCATGCGCATCGCCTCATGAAGCGCCGAGCAGTGCGGGCCGCCCAGCATGTCGCCTAAAAGATCAACAGCGTGCATCCGCACCAAGGCCGGCTGCGGCCCGGCAAGATCGCCCTTGGTCAGCACCAGATGCTCCGCGTAGTCCAGCGTGTTGGCATAGACGCTCAGCGTCCATTCCCCGCCTTCGATGTGCTGGATCGTGCCCTCCTGGATGCGGCGGACCAGGCGCTCGGTGCGGCGGCGGTGGGCGATCAGGTCGGCGATGGTGCCGAGCTTGAGGTTGTGGTGCTGGGCAAAGGCCACGAGGTCCGGCAGGCGGGCCATCGTGCCGTCGTCGTTCATGATCTCGCAGATCACGCCGGCCGGCGTGAGGCCGGCCAGGCGCGAAATGTCCACCGCCGCTTCCGTGTGCCCGGCGCGCACCAGCGTGCCGCCCTCCCGCGCCATCAGCGGGAACACGTGGCCCGGCGTCACGATGCGGTCGCGCCCCGCCTCCGGGTTGATCGCGACGCCGATGGTGAGCGCCCGGTCGGCCGCCGAAATCCCGGTCGTCACCCCGTCCCGCGCCTCGATCGACACGGTGAACGCCGTGTGGTGCCGGGTGCTGTTCGACTGGCTCATCAGCGGCAGGCCAAGCTGCTCCACCCGGGAGCGGGTCAGCGCCAGGCAGATCAGCCCGCGGGCGTGCCGGGCCATGAAGTTGATGGCGTCGGGCGTCGCGAACTGGGCGGGGATCACCAGGTCGCCCTCGTTCTCCCGGTCCTCGTCGTCCACCAGGACGAACATGCGCCCGGCGCGCGCTTCCTCGATCAGCTCGGCGGCGCTGCACAGGTAGTCGGACAGGGTGGCAGACTTCATGGAACCTCCGCCAGGCGGGCGACGTAGCGCGCCAGCATGTCAATCTCGATGTGCACGGCATCGCCGGGCTTGAGCTGCCCCAGCGTGGTCACGTCCCAGGTGTGCGGGATGATGTTGACGCCGAACACGCCGCCCGCAACCTCGTTCACCGTCAGCGACACGCCGTCGAGCGACACGCTGCCCTTGGCCGCGATGAAGCGGGACAGCTCGCGCGGGGCCTCGACCTGCACGCGCCAGGAGCCGTTCTCCGGCAGCACCGACCGAATTCGGCCCAAGCCGTCCACGTGGCCGGACACGATGTGGCCGCCCAGCTCGTCGCCCACGCGCAGGGAGCGTTCCAGGTTCATGCGGCTGCCGACGGTCCAGCCGCCCAGCTTGGTTTTCGACAGCGTTTCGCCCGACACCTCCACCGCGAACCAATCCGGCCCGACCTCGATTGCGGTCAGGCAGCAGCCGCCGCAGGCGATGGACGCCCCCACGGCGATGCTGCCGGTGTCGGGCCACGGCGCACCGATCACCAGGCGCATGTCCTGGCCGCCGCCGAGGGGCCGCAGGCTGCGCACCTCGCCCATGCCGGTCACGATGCCGGTGAACATCAGGCGGCCCTACTGAATTCTGTGAGCATGTCGTCCCCCACCGACCGCGAGTCCACGCGCCGGAACCGCGGCATGTCGCGCAGCGCCGCCGTGCCGAACGCCTGCGCCGCCGGCCAGCCGTCGCCGCCCATCACGCCGGGCGCGTGGAACCCGGCGATGCGGTCCCCCAGCCCGGCGCGCAGCAGCCCGCCCGCGACCTGCGCCCCGCCCTCCACCAGCACCCGGGTCAGCCCGGCGGCGCCCAAAGCCTGCAATCCGGCCGAAAGGTCCACGCCACCTTCCGCGCCCGCGACCTCGATCAAGCGCGCGCCGGCTTCCCGTAGCCTCTGCGCCCGGTCCGCATCGGCATCGGCGCGGTGCAGGAACCAGGTCGGCATGGTTGCCGCGGTCGCCACCAACCGGGCAGTGACCGGGGTGCGCAACCGGCTGTCCACCACGATCCGCAGGTCGGGGGTTTTCCGATACCCGGGGATGCGGCAGGTCAGCTCCGGATCATCCGCGGCTACGGTGCCGACGCCGGCCAGCACCGCGTCGTGCTGCCCGCGCAGCGCGTGCGCCGCGCGCCGTGCCTCGGGTCCGGTGATCCACTGGCTTTCCCCGGTGCGCGTCGCGATGCGGCCGTCGAGCGTGCTGGCAAGTTTCAGCGTCACCAAAGGCCGGCCCAGGCGAGCCCGCGTCAGGAACCCGGCCTGCAATGCCTCCGCCTCGTCCGCCATCAGGCCCACGGCAAGCTCGATCCCTGCCGCTTGCAGCACCGCGACGCCGCGACCGTCCACCCGCGGGTCCGGGTCGCCGCACGCCACGACAACCCGCGCGACCCCGCCCTGCGCCGATGCGTTGGTCGCGGCCGGGGTCGCACGGGTTGTCGTGGCGTGCGGCGACCCGGACCCGCGGGTGGACGGCCGCGGCGTCGCGGTGCTGCAAGCGGCAGGGATCGAGCTTGCCGTGCGCCTGATGGCGGACGAGGCGGAGGCATTGCAGGCCGGGTTCCTGACGCGGGTTCGCCTGGGCCGGCCTTTGGTGACGCTGAAACTTGCC
>CALMAB010000578.1 GCA_937858325.1 uncultured Acetobacteraceae bacterium | reverse complement strand
GCGCCTGGCCCAGGGGGAGGCCGCGCGCCTCAAGGTGCGGACGGCGAGCCTGGCCCCCCGGGTCGGCGCGCTCAGCGGCGGCAACCAGCAGAAGGTGCTGCTCGGGCGCTGGCTGCTGACGGAGCCGCGGGCGCTGCTGCTGTATGACGTGACGCGCGGCGTCGATGTCGCGACCAAGCACGAGATCTACGAGCTGATGATGCGCCTGGCCGCGGAGGGCCGCTCGATCCTGTTCTATTCCAGCGACGCGGAGGAGCTGACGCACCTGTGCCACCGCGTGCTGGTGGTGCGGGAAGGCCAGGTGGTTGCGGAGCTGCGGGCGCCGGGCATCACGGCGGAGCATGTGGTGTCCGCGGCGGTGCGCGATGCCGCCTGACACCCTGGTATCCTCCGTCCGCGCCCGGCGCCCGCGGCTCGCCCATGCCCTCGCGCAGAACCTGGGCCTGCTGCTGGCCGCCGCCATGCTCGTGCTGACGCTCTCGGCTTATTGCGCCATCTACTACGCCGCGCAGGGCACGCTGCCCGGCGAGTTCGAGCTGACCTCCACCGTGAACAACACCATGCCGCTCGTGCTCGCGGCGGTGGCGCAGTGTCTGGTGGTGCTGACCCGCGGCATCGACCTGTCCGTGGGCGGGGTGCTGAACCTCACCAACGCCGTCGCCGCCATCGGCTTGGGCGACACGGCGGCCAGCATGGTCGGCGGTTCGGTGCTGGTGCTGCTGATCGGCGCCGCCTGCGGGCCGCTCAACGGCGTGCTGATGGCCTATGGGCGGCTGCAGCCGATCCTGGTGACGCTGGCGACCCTGTCCATCTTCCAAGGCGTGGCGATTCGGGTGCTGCCGCAGCCGGGCGGGCAGGTGCCGGAAAGCTACACCGCGGCGCTTCGCCAACCCGTCCGGCCCGGTGTCCCTCCTTTGCGTGGCGCTCTTGGCGCTGCTGTGGCGGGTGCTGCGGCGGACCTGGCTGGGCGTGGGCCTGTTTTTGGTCGCGGCCGTGCTCGGCGCGAGCGGGATCGGTCGGTTGCTGCGGAGGCGATGATGTCCGATCTGACCCGACCCGGCCCGGGTGCCCGTCCCCTCTCCGTGTTTACGGAGGACCGGCGGCGCATCGCCTACGCGGCGCTGGCGGCCGTGCTGCTGTTCGTGCTGGGCGCCTTGGTGCGGCCCGGCTTCGCCAGTCTCGGAAGCATCTCCGCCGTGCTGGTGGTCGCGTCCTTTGTGGGGCTGGTGGCGGCCGGGCAGATGTTCGTGATCCTGGTGGGCGGCATCGACCTGTCGGTGCCCTGGGTGCTGAACGCGGCGGCGATCCTGATGGTCACATCCTCCTTGGGCCAGGACGGGCGGGCGGCCTACGCCTTGGCCCTCACGTTCGGCATGGGCCTGGGCGTCGGCGCGCTGAGCGGCTTGGGCATCGCGCTGTTCGGCGTCCCCGCCGTGGTGATGACGCTGGCGATGAACGGCATCATGCAGGGGCTGACGCTGGGCCTGAGCGGCGGGATGACCTGCGGCTCCTGCGCGTCCTACGCGCCGCCGGTGGTGCAGGCGGCGGTGCACGCGTCCCTGCTCGGGGTGCCCGCGGCGCTTTGGCTGTGGGCCGCCGTGGCGGCGGCGGTGTCGGCGGTGCTCAGCCTGAGCGGGTTCGGCCGGCGCACCTACGCCATCGGCACCAGCGCGCGGGCCAGCTTTCTCGCCGGCATCAACGTGTCCGCCGTCACCGTGGCGCTGTATGCGCTGAGCGGCCTGTTCTCGGCGGCGGCAGGCGTCATGCTGGTCGGCTTCGGCGGGCAGGCGGCGCTCGGCATGGGCGATCCGTACCTGTTCCAGTCCATCGCCGCCGTCGTGATCGGGGACGCGGGCGAGACCTGACCCGTCAGAAGATCCGGGCGCCGTTGGTGAACAGGAACACCGCGTAGAGCGAGGTCGTGGCGCAGATATACAGGCAGTTCCGCTTGGGGCCGCCGAAGCAGACGTTGGCCACCACCTCCGGCACCCGGACCTTGCCGATCAGCGTGCCGTCCGGGTCGTAGCAATGCACGCCGTCCGCGGCGCTGGTCCAGACGCGCCCGGCCTCGTCCAAGCGGAACCCGTCGAACAGCCCGGCGGTGCAGGCGGCGAACTCCCGCCCGTTCGCCAGCCGGCCGTTGTCCCCCACCTCGAACACCCGCATGTGCGCCGGGAACTGCTCGCCGTGGGTGCGCCCGGTATCGACGACGTAGAGCAGCCGCTCGTCGGGCGAGAACGCGATCCCGTTCGGCTTGACGAAATCGTCCGCGACGACGGTGACGGCGCCGGTCGCCGGGTCGATGCGGTACACATAGGACGCGCCGATCTCGCTTTCGGCGCGGTCGCCCTCATAATCGCTGTCGATGCCGTAGGTCGGGTCGGTGAACCAGATGCTGCCGTCGCTCTTCACGACCACATCGTTGGGGCTGTTCAGCCGCTTGCCGTCGTATCGCTCGGCCAGGGTGACGATGCGGCCGTCATGCTCGGTCCGGCTGACCCGGCGCCCGCCGTGCTCGCAAGTCACAAGACGGCCTTCCCGGTCCACCGTGTTGCCATTGGCGTTCCCGGACGGCTGGCGGAACGGCCCGGCCTGCCCGGTGCCCTCGTCGTACCGCAGCAGCCGGTTGGCCGGGATGTCGGACCATACCAGCCCGCGGTGGGCCGGGAAATAGGCCGGCCCCTCGGCCCAATGGCAGCCCGTGTAAAGCTTGTGCACATGGGCAGTCGGGTTGAACAGCCGCGCGAACCGCTTGTCCAAGATTTCGTAGTCCTGCGCAGCCACGCGGTCCTCCTTTTCTCGTTTGAGCTGGAGCTTAGCCTTCAAGGAATGGGGTTGCGAGTTGGGACGGCACCGCGGTTGCGCCGAGGCCCCGGCCCATGCAACACGGCCTTTGCTGCTCCCGAGGGAATAAAAAAATGCTCCGCACGCTCGCGCCCTTGCTGATCGCCTGGCTGGCTTTGGGCATGGCCCCGGCGCGGGCGGACGTGGTGCTGGGCGCGTTGCTGTCCCTCACCGGGCCGGGCGCCGGGCTGGGCATCCCGGAGCGCAACACCACCGACCTATTGCCGAAAACCATCGCTGGCCAGCCGGTGCGCTGGGTGGTGATGGACGACGCGACCGACGCCACCGCCGCCGTGCGCGCCGCCCGCAAGATGATCGACGAGGAGCACGTCGATGCGATCCTGGGTGCGTCCGCCACGCCGGCTTCCGTCGCCATCCTGGACGTGATCGCCGCCGCGGGCGTGCCGGCGATCAGCCTGTCCGGCTCCAGCGCCGTGATCGAGCCGCCGGGCGGGGCGCGGCGCTGGGCCTTCAAGCCGATCCCCGGCGAGCGGATCGCGGCGGCGCAGTTGGCCGAGCACATGGCGCGTACCGGCCGCAAGACGGTGGGCCAGATCGGGTTCGCCACCAGCCTGGGCGACGGCTACATCGCCGCGCTCAACACGGAAGCGGCGGCCCGCGGCATCCGCACCGTGGCCGAGCTGCGCTACAACCCCGCGGACAGCAGCGTCACGCCGCAGGTGCTGCGCCTGATGGCGGCCCGGCCGGACGCGGTGTTCGTCGTCGCCAGCAGCACCCCGGCGGCGACGCCGATCCTGGAGCTGCGGGCGCGCGGCTACGCCGGGCCGATCTACACGGTGCAGGGGATCGCCGGGCCGGACACGCTGCGGGTCGGGGGCCGCGCGCTGGACGGCGTGATGTTCAGCGCCGTGCCCGTGCTGGTCGCCGAGCAGTTGCCGGACGACAACCCGGTGAAGGCCCCGGCGCTCGCCTTTGTGCGGGCCTACGAGGGCCGCTACGGCCCCGGCAGCCGCAGCCTGTTCGGCGCGACCTTGTGGGATGCGTTCCTGCTGGTACAGGCCGCGGCGCCCCACGCCCTCCTGGCCGGCCCGCCCGGCACGCCCGCCTTCCGCGCGGCGCTCCGCGACGGCATGGAAGCGGTGCAGGGCCTAGCGGGGGCGGAAGCCGTGTTCAGCCTGTCCGCCACGGACCACAGCGGCGCGGAGGCGGACAGCCAGGTGATGGTGGAAATCCGCGGCGGCGCTTACCGTCTTCTCAAGGATGCGCCGTAAGCCGCGGCAGCCCTGCCGCGGCCCGGGATCGAACGCCTAATCCTGCTCTTCCGTCGGCCGGAACAACGCCGGGTCGATCGAGGTGCCCATGGCGGCGTAGCCGGCATCGCTGGGATGCAGGTGATCGCCGCTGTCGTACGCCGGCAGGATCGCCAGCGGGTCCTGCGGGTCGCGCACGACCTGGTCGAAGTCGATAACCGCATCGAACTCGCCGCTTGACCGGATGAACGCGTTGATCGCTCCGCGCTTCGCCTCAACCGCTTCGCTGTAGTAGTCCGCACCCTTGAACGGCGTCAGCGTGCAGCCGTAAATGGCCAGGCCGCGCTCATGCGCGCGCGCGATCAGCTGGCGATAGCCGCCGATCACCTGCTGCGCGCTCACCTCCTGGTTCGCGGCGATGGCAACCGAGAACCTCAGGTCGTTGATGCCTTCCAGCACGGTGACGTAGCGCACGCCGGCCTGCGTCAACACGTCCCGGTCGAAGCGCGCCAGGGCGTTGGGTCCGACGGCGTCGTTCAGCACCCGGTTCGCGCTGATGCCGGCGTTGGACACGCCCACCTTGTTGCCGTAGGCGGTGACGAGTACCCGGGCAAGCTGGTCCGGCCAGCGTGCATCGGCATCCAAGGTCGAATTGTACCCGTCGGTGATGGAGTCGCCGAGCGTGACCACGCTGACGGCCCGGCTCACGCCTAACACCTCGACGTTGCTCAGGAAAGGACGTGTCAGGATCGTCGTCGCGCTGCCCAGGGGAAAGCCGGCCGCACCTGTGGCGTCGCCGCTGGTGACATACGAAGTCTGCAGTCCGAGTGAATGCTGGGTCGCAGGCCCGGTGTGCTGCGGGACGTAGATGCTGACGGCGAGGTCGGCCAGCGCCGGCACGGACAGGTCCAAGGGATCGCTGACGGCAACGGCCCCGGGTGGGATGGCGATGCCGCCCTCGCCGCCAAAGGTGACGGTGCGGTCCGTGCTGCCCCTGATCGTGCTGCCCTCCGTAGCGCGCGCGACGTGGACGGCACCGATAGCCAGGGACTGCGTTCCATAGCTGTTCGTCAGCCGCAGCCGGATTTTCGGGCCGCCGATGCTGATGTGGACGATCTCTCGCAAGGTCTGGTTGTTGTAGCTCGGCTGCACAGGAAGCAGGCTTGCAAAGAGGGGGTCGAAACCCTGCGGGCTGCCTTGCCAGGTCGCCACCCAATGCCTGTTGCCCTGGGCCTGATCGCCGGCCCACGCTGCCGGCGTGAAAGACAGGCCTGCGGCAAGTAGGCCGGCAAAGACCATGCCGCGACGGCCGCAACGCAACGGTGTATTACGCATTTTTCGATGTTTCCCCCCGTATCAGCATTGTAGCTTATGTCGCCCAACCCAAGGGATCAACTTAGGCTTGCCGTCATTTTCGTCCGTGCGCGAGCGTTCGGGGCCGCGGCGTCATGCCGCAGCCTTCCTTTCCGGCGAACCGGCAGGTTCGGGATTGCTGAACCCGGCCCCGGGCTGCTCTACACCCTCCGGTGATCGACAAGCTCGCCTTCCTGGTCGCCGTGGCGCGGGAGCGCAGCTTCC
>CALMAB010000577.1 GCA_937858325.1 uncultured Acetobacteraceae bacterium | reverse complement strand
TAGTGGCGGGGGAAGAAGGTGGTCAACGCCAGCTCGGGGAACACCACGACCTGCACGCCGCGGGCGTGGGCGCGCTCCATCAGCCGCACCATACGGCCCACGGCGGCGGCGCGGGGTTCGGCGCGCTGGATGGGGCCGAGCTGTGCTGCGGCGACGGTGCGGGGCATTGATGTTCCCAAAGTTCCGTTAAAACAAGTAGCCCAGCAAATCGACGTTGCCGCTAGGCCATGGGTTGTTCCTCAAACTCTTGTACATAAAACAACAATCCAAGTTCCGTTCCACCAGATCAATGCTGCGCACATCATCAATCGCAAGCCAGCGACATCTGGCAGGTGTCAAATTACGATAACCTTTGCCAACGTAGAGATCATGGCGATCCGCCATAGCGACCATTGCGTCAACTTGTCCTGCCATAGCCAAGCGTTCAGCCTCATCCAGCAACGACGACGCAATTTTAAGCCTTCGTTTTTCCGGCAACACGCACAAATCAACGATGCCAAAAATGTTCACAAACGCATCGCCAACTCTAATGATTCTGAAATCAATGCCGATTTGACCGACCATCTGACCAAACAGTTCAGCGAACAGCCTAAAATTTGGCTTTTGTTTGTAGTAAGTTCGACCCTGGAATGTATAAGGAAAACACGCCTCAAGAAGATTGCTCAAAGCCGCAACCCGCCCGCTGCTCAATGAGAACTCGTTTTCTTGGATCAGGCTGATGTTACAGTCAGAATCAATCACAACTGGCCGGCCCCGTCGAGCGCCGGCGGCGGCGCCGCGCCGGTTTGCCCGGCGATAGCGCCGTACCATTCGGGGCGGCGGTGGGCGGCGAAGTTGAACATCTTCTCTTTCCCCTGTCGGCACGCATCGAGGTCGCATTCGGCCAGCACCACCTCGTCGCCCAGGCCCGCGGCTTCCGCCACGACCACGCCGTTGGGATCGACGATGCAGGAGCCGCCGATCAGGCCCGCCCCGTCCTCGGTCCCGGCCTTGGCGACGGCGACGGCCCAGGTCGCGTTCATGTAGGCGTTGGCCTGGACCACCAGCCGGGAATGGAAGGTGCGCAGCGCCGCGTCTTCCGTCGTGCCGCCGTTCGGGTCGTAGGCGGCGGAGTTGTAGCCGCAGCACACCAGCTCGACCCCTTGCAGGCCCAGCATCCGCCATGCCTCCGGCCAGCGACGGTCGTTGCAGATCAACAGGCCGAGCACACCGCCGCCGAGCAACGCCGGGCCGTGCCAAGCGGGGAAGCCACGGTCGCCGTAGGCGAAGTAGCGTTTTTCCAACTGCTGGAACCGGTCGCCGGGCCGCGGCTCGACCGAGCCGGGCAGGTGGATTTTTCGATATGTGCCGAGCGTGCGTCCGTCGGGTGCGACCAGGATCGCGCTGTTGAACAGTTTTTCTCCGGCGCGTTCGGCATAGCCGATGCTGAAGCCCACGCCGAGGCTGCGCGCCCGGTCGAACAGCGGCTGCACCGCCGGGTTCGGCATGGCGGGTTCAGTGAATGCGTCCAGTTCCTCGGGCGTCAGCAGCCAGCGGGGAAAGAAGGTGGTGAAGGCCAGTTCGGGGAACACCACCAGCCGCGCGCCGCCGGCCGCTGCCTGCTCCAGCAGCGCCACGATGCGGTCCATCGTGTGCGCCCGGCTGTCCGCGCGCTGCACGGGACCCATCTGTGCCGCCGCGACGGTGACGACCCGCGCCATGTCAGCGTGCGCCCCGCGCGATGAATCGGCCATCGCCGGGCCGGGCCATTACGGTTTCGCCGTCCCACACGACTTGGCCGCGGAGCAGCGTCGCGGCCACCCGGGCGTGCATCGGGCGGCCGTGGTAAGGCGACCAGCGCAGGTCCGGGCGGTCCTGGATGGCGGCCTCGTCAAAGGTGAACCGGCCGGGTTCCAGCACCAGCAGGTCCGCATCCTTGCCGGGCGCGATGGCCCCCTTGCGCCCGTCCAGCCCGTGGTGCCGCGCCGGGCGCTCGGCGCAGTAGGCCGCCATGACCGTGGGCGGCAGGCCGCGTTCCTCCAGCAGGGTGTACATCAGCGGCGCGAAGCTTTGCAGGCCGACCAGCCCGGCGCCGCAGGCGAAGATGTCGGCAAACCCCTTGCGGTCCGCCGGCCAGGGGGCGTGGTCCGTGGACACGTAGGCAACCTGGTCCGCCAGCAGCGCCGCCCACATCCGTTCCACCTCCGCTGTCGTGCGGAACGGCGGGTTGCACTTGCCCCGCCCGCCGAGGCGCACGAGGTCCTCCTCCGTCATGCAGAGATACTGGATGCAGGCCTCCCCGGTCGCCTGCCCGCCCGCGGCGCGGAACGCCTCGGCAATCGCGAAGCCGCGGGCGACGGAGGAATGGGCGATGTGGACGTGCGCTCCCGTCGCCAACCCGATCTCGAAGATTTCGTTGTCCGCCAGCGTTTCCGCGAGCGGCGGGCGGGTGCGGCAATGCATGATCGCCTCCGTTTGCCCGGCGGCGCGGGCGTCCGCGGTCAGGCGTTCCACCAGTTCCTGGTCCTCGTTATGGACCGACACCGGCAGCCCCGTCCTGGCGATGGCGGCGAACGCCTCGATCATGGTGGGGCGGTCGATGCGGGGAAAGCGCACCGGGTCGTACTCGTAGGTCGAGAGCTTGAAGGAGCACGCGCCGCCCGCCGCCAGCCCGGCCACCGCGTCCACGCCGCCGTGCTTGGCGATGGTCCCGTACAGCGCGACATCGACGTGCGCCGTCCGGTTCACCCAGCCGACCTTCTCTGCCAGCACCGCCGCGTTTGTCACCGCCTGCGGCACGTCGTAGGGCATGTCCACGCAGGTCGTGACGCCCCCGGCCGCGGCCGAGCGGGTCGCGCCCTCGATGCCGGGCCAGCCGATGGCGGAACTGGTGTGCATGTGCCCATCCACGAGGCCGGGCAGCACCAGCTTGCCCGAGTAGTCCAGCACTGTGGCCGCTGGCGGGGCTTGGCCTGTGCCCACGGCTGCGATCCGCTCGCCCGTGATGGCGATCCAGCCGTCCGGAATCACCTTTGCCGCCGTGACGACCGTGCCGCGGACCAGGCTGTCATACATGGATCACCCCCTCCAACCGGGCTCAGGTCAACGGGCCGGCAGCGTGACCAGGCCGGCGCTACGGTTCCAGCAAGGCGCGTGCCAAGCCCAGCAGGGCGCCGCCGGGCCGGCGCAGCGCGTCCAGCACGGTGAAGT
>CALMAB010000576.1 GCA_937858325.1 uncultured Acetobacteraceae bacterium | reverse complement strand
GGGGAACCTTCTGCCGGGGAGCACCGTAGCGGCGCTTGGCTTCGGTTGGGCCGGGGGTGGGGGTGTCGCTCATGGCAAAGGGGTCCGGGTTGGTTCGGCGCTTTCTGACCACCGCCCGCGCTCTGGCGCAAGGGGGCGTTGCCGCTCCGGCTATTGATCGCCCGAGATTGCGAGGGCCATGCAGGCGCTGCGTCGCCTCTATCTAAAAAATGCTGGTCGGCAACGTGTCAAAGAGATCGAGCGCAGGCACGTCGAGCGGGCCAAAATGCCGCAGGTTGCGGGTCAGGATGGTGTGGCCGTGCTTTTGTGCCGTGGCGGCGATGAGCAGATCCGCCAACCCGGGCGCATGACCCTGGCCGCGCGCCCGGTCCGCGAGGCGGCCGGCGCACCGTGCGGTCATCAAGTCCACGGGAAGCACCCGCGAGCCGTAAAGGTGCAGAAGCGTTTCCAACCAGTCCGACAGCCGCTTGGCTTTCCGGTGCGCTCCCAATCGGTGGCTCTTGGCGATGCCCTCCTCCACCTCGGCCACGGTGATGACCGAAAGAAAAAGGCCGGCGCTGTTGCTGTCCATCCAAGCCGTGAGCGCCGGCATGGAGACAGCCTTTGTCGGCGCCCCAGTCGAAAGGACATTCGTGTCCACGAGGTACATAAGGTCAGAGCTCGACGTCCCGTAGCCCCTCTCCGCGTGCGGGCAGGTCGTCCGGCTCCAAGGGAGCTGCCATCAGCAACCTGCCGAACGATGGCACCTGAGACAGGCGCTGCCATTCCTCAAAGCTCAGGACCACGGCCTCCGGGCGGCCATGCCGGGTGATGATCGAGGGCTGTCCCTGCTTGGCCTGATCAATCACCGCCGAAAGGGTCGCCTTGGCGTCCCGAAGCTGAAGTTCCTGCATTGCAGCCCCGTTTGTGACTATTGTGGTCACAATAGGAACGTCTGACCCGGCTCGCAAGTCTCAGGGAGTTGGCGATGTTCCCCCCACCTCCTTCAAGCCGCCTCCGCCCGGATCGCGTCGCCCAGCGTCTTTACGATCCGGTCCACATGCGGCGTCTCTATGATCAGCGGCGGGCTGAGCGCCACGATGTCCCCCGTGGTGCGGATCAGCAGCCCGGCATCGAAGCAGCGCTGGAACACCCGCACCGTCCGGTCCGTCGGCTTCCCCGCCCGCGGCTGCAGCTCGATCCCGGCGATCAGCCCAGCGTTGCGGATGTCCACCACGTTCGGCAGGCCGCGCAGGCTGTGCACCGCATCCTCCCAATACGGCTCCATGGCCCGCGCCCGGCCGGGCAGGTCCTCCGCACGCTGCAGGTCCATGGACGCGATGGCCGCGGCGGAGGCGAGGGGGTGGCCGGAATAGGTGTAGCCGTGGAACAGCTCGATCCCCGCGGGCGAGCCGTCCACGATGGCCGAATAGATCGCCTCGCTCGCCGCCACCGCGCCCATCGGCACCGCGGCGTTGGTCAGGCCCTTGGCCATCGTCATCAGGTCTGGCACCACCCCGAGCCGCTCGGCGCCGAAGTTGGTCCCCATGCGGCCGAATCCGGTGATCACCTCGTCGAAGATCAGCAGGATGCCGTGCTTGGTGCAGATCTCGCGAAGGCGCTTGAGGTAGCCCGCCGGCGGCACCAGCACGCCGGTGGACCCCGCCACCGGCTCCACCATCACCGCCGCGACCGTGTCCGCGCCGTGCAGCGCGACCAGGCTTTCCAGCACGTCGGCCAAATGCGCGCCCCAGGCAGGCTCGCCCTTGCTGAACGCGTTGTGCTCCGGCGCGTGCGTGTGGGGCAGGTGGTCCACGTAGGGCAGGGTGGCGCCGAACTGCTTGCGGTTCGGGCCGATGCCGCCCACCGACATGCCGCCGAAGCCCACGCCGTGATAGCCGCGCTCCCGCCCGATCAGCCGCACCCGCTGGCCCTCGCCGCGCGCCCGATGATAGGCCAACGCGATCTTCAGCGCCGTGTCCGCGCTTTCCGACCCGGAGTTGGTGAAGAACACGCGGTCCAGCCCAGCCGGCAGGATCTCGGCCAAGCGGGCCGCGGCCTGGAAGGCGATAGGGTGGCCCATCTGGAAAGTCGGCGCGAAGTCCAGCACGGCCGCCTGCTTCTGGATCGCTTCCACGATCTCCCGCCGCCCATGGCCCGCATTCACGCACCACAGCCCGGCGGTGCCGTCCAGCACTTCCCGGTTGTCGTTGGTGTAGTAGAACATCCCCTCGGCCCGGGCGAGCAGGCGCGGCGAGGCCTTGAACGACCGGTTGGCCGAGAACGGCATCCAGAAGGCGTCAAGGTTGTTCGGGCGGCTGATCTCGTTCATGGCGTCACCTTCGGGAAGCGGGCCTGCATACCAGGCCCCTCAAGTTCGCGCTTTGGCGGGCGCGGGGCAAGCGTGGCATCGTGCGGGTGAAACAAGGGGAGCGTTTCATGCCCGATGGCCGCCTGTATCTCGGCACCCGCCGCTATTCCTCCTGGTCGCTGCGCGGCTGGCTGGCGGTGCGCTTGGCCGGGCTGGACGTGGAGGAGGTGGTGATCCCGCTCGGCGACAGCCGGCAAGGCAGCACGCCCGCGGTCGCGGCGGTGTCGCCCAGCGGCCTCGTGCCTTACCTGGAGCACGACGGGCACCGGGTCTGGGAAACGCTCGCGATCTGCGAGTACTGCGCCGAGATCGAGCCGGCCTTGTGGCCCGCGGACCGTGCCGCCCGCACCCGCGCCCGGGTGGTGAGCGCCGAGATGCACGCCGGCTTCCGCGCGCTGCGGGTCGCGATGCCGATGGTGCTGAACAAGACCGCGCCCGGCGCCGGGCAATCGCCCGAGGCGCTGGCGGACGTGGCGCGGATCGAGGCGTTGTGGCGTGACGCAAGGGCCGAGTTCGGCGCGGGCGGGCCGTTCCTGTTCGGGCCGGCGTTCAACGCGGCCGATGCGATGTTCGCTCCCTTGGTGGCCCGGCTGCTGTGCTACCAGCCGCCACTCGCCGCGGACACCCGCGCCTATTGCGACGCGGTCCGCGCGCACCCGCTCGTGACCGCCTGGTACGACGCGGCGGCGCAGGAGCCGGCGGACTGGCGCTTGGCGCACTACGAGGCGGCCAGCACGGTCTAGGGAGGCGCCGCTTGTTCCGGCTGCTGGACCGCGCCGGGCTGGCGCTCACGCTGGCGCTGCCGCTGTTCGTGCTGCATGGGCGCGGCATCGCGGAGGCGGTGCTGATCCTGCTCGGCCTCCTGTTCGCGGCGCGTTGCGCGGCGCTGCGGGACTGGGGCTGGCTGCGGGAAGGCTGGGTGCGGATCGCGCTCGCCTGGTGGGCGTGGCTGGTCGTCTGCTCGGTGCCGGCCGGGGTCGGCCCGGCGGTCCAGGCGGCGGGCCTGATCCGCTTCCTCCTGCTCGTCGCCGCCCTGGAGCATTGGACGCTGCACGACCCGGCTGCCCGCGCCTGGCTGGCCCGGCTGCTGCAATGGGTGGCGCTCTACATCGCCCTGCAATCGCTGCTGCAGTTCGCCACCGGGCGCAACCTGTACGGCTACCCGCGCGGGCCGGACGGGGAGCTGACCGGACCCTACGCGCACCCGCGCGCCGGGCCGCCGCTGTCCCGCCTGCTGTTCCCGGCGCTGCTGCCCGTCATTGGCCGCTGGGTCGGCATGTCCGGCTGGAGGCCACCAGCGGGTCTTCTGCTGGCGTTGGCGGGCGTCGCGGTGATGGTGCTGATCGGCCAGCGGATGCCGTTGCTGCTGACCTTCCTTGGCCTGTTCGTCACGGCGCTGCTGCTGCCCCGGCTGCGTGGCGTTGTGTTGTTCTCGCTGATCACGGCCGGGATGCTGCTGGCGGTGGCGCCCGCCGTGTCGCCGCCCGCGTTCAACCGCCTGGTCACCAAGTTCTCCGGCCAGATGCAGCATTTCCCGGACAGCCCCTACGGCCAGATCACCGCCCGCGCGCTCGCCATCGGGGCGGCGCATCCGGTGACGGGCGCCGGGTTCGATGCGTTCCGCCGGCTGTGTGGCGATCCCGCCTATTTCCAGGGCTGGCACGGCGACGATGGCGGCGGGGCGGCGATCTGCGTGCAGCACCCGCACAACCATTACCTGCAAGCCCTCACCGAGTCCGGCCTCCCCGGCCTGCTGCTGTTCTGCGCGCTGGTGCTGGCCTGGCTGCGCGGGGTCGGACGCGGCCTGTGGCGCGATCCAGACCCGCTGCGCGTCGGCCTGTTCGTCGCCGTGCTGATCCAGGAATGGCCCATCGCCTCCGCCAGCGCCTTCAGCTCCATGCCGCTGTCCGGCTGGTTATTCCTGCTCACCGGTTTTGGATTGGCGGAAGCGCGCGCTTATATGACGGCCAACAGCCTTGAGGAGCTTCCATGTCCGACACGCTCGTCCCCGTCACCGTCCTGACCGGCTACCTCGGCGCCGGCAAGACCACGCTGCTCAACCGCATCCTGAGCGAGAACCACGGGCGCAAGTACGCCGTCATCATCAACGAATTCGGCGAGCTCGGGGTGGACAACGACCTGGTGGTGGACGCCGACGAGGAAGTGTTCGAGATGAACAACGGCTGCGTCTGCTGCACCGTGCGCGGCGACCTGATCCGCATCGTGGGCGGACTGATGAAGCGCAAAGGCGGGCTGGACGGCATCATCATCGAGACCACCGGCCTCGCCAACCCGGCGCCCGTCGCGCAGACCTTCTTCGTCGATGACAACGTGCGCGCCCGCACCCGGCTGGACGCCATCATCACCGTCGTCGATGCGAAGCACCTGCTGGCACGGCTGGAGGACAGCCATGAGGCGGAGGAGCAGGTCGCCTTTGCCGACGTGATCGTGCTGAACAAGACCGACCTGGTGACGCCCGAGGAGCTGGACGCCGTGGAAGCGTGCATCCGCGGCATCAACCGCTTCGCCCAGATCCACCGCACCAGCCGCGCCGCCGTGCCCATCGACCAGGTGCTCGACCAGGGCGCCTTCGACCTGGCCCGCGTCTTGGAGCGCGAACCCGGCTTCCTCGACAGCGACGAGCATTCGCACTCTGACGAGGTGAACAGCATGAGCTTCGAAGCGAAGCGCCCCATCGACCCGGAGAAGTTCAACGCCTGGATCGGCACGCTCTTGGCGGAGAAGGGCCAGGACCTGCTGCGCACCAAGGGCATCCTCGCTTATGCCGGCGACGACCGCCGCTTCGCGTTCCAGGCGGTGCACATGATCGCCGACGGCGGCTTCATCGGGCCGTGGGCGCCGGGGGCGGAGCGCACGTCCAAGATCGTGTTCATCGGCCGCAACCTGAACCGCCCGCAACTGCGCCGCGGCTTCGAAGCGTGCCAGGCTGGGGTGCCGCAGGCCATGGCATCGCACGTCGGGGCGGCCACCGCTTGAGCCAGGCGCTGGATCGGCAGTTCCTGCTGGACAGCCGCGGCGCCAGCCGGGAGCTTGGTGCCTTTGTCGTGGGCGCGGCGTTCGACCGTGCCGGGGGTGGCGTCGGTTTCGCCCTGGGCGATGGCACGTTGCGCCTCGCGCACTCGGACCCGGCGGCAGACTGGCCGACCGTGGAAGCGCATGATGGCGCAATCCTTTCCATTGCCGCCGACGCGCGCCCTGGCTTCGTCACCGGCGGCGACGACGGCCGGTTCCTGCGCATCGGCCCGGACGGCACTGTCACCGAGATCGCCCGCTTCGGCTCGAAGTGGGTCGAGCACGCGGCGGCGTTCGCCGATGCGAAAACCGGCGTGCTGGCTTGCGGCGTCGGCAAGACCGTGCACCTGTTCACCGCGGCCGGGGAGCCGCTGAAGACGCTGGCCCATCCCACGACCGTCACCGGCCTGGCGTTCGACGGCAAGGGCAAGCGCGTCGCTGCGTCGCACTACAACGGCTGCAGCCTGTGGTTCGTCGCCGCCAAGACCGACAGCCCGCGCGTTTTGGAATGGAAGGGCAGCCACATCGGCATCGTGCTGCACCCGGCGGCCGAGGCCGTCGTCACGTCCATGCAGGAGAACGCCCTGCACGGCTGGCGCCTTTCGGACGGCCAGCACATGCGGATGAGCGGCTATCCCAGCAAGACCGAAAGCATGTCCTTCACCCGCAACGGCAAGTGGCTCGCGACGGCGGGCGCGGAGAGCATCGTCTTGTGGCCGTTCTTCGGCGGCGGCCCGATGGGCAAGGCGCCGACCGAGCTGGCGGGCGGCGACAACGTCCTGTGCACCCGCGTCGCCTGCCATCCGCAGCACGAGGCGGTGGCGGCTGGGTTCTCGGACGGGCTGGTGGCGTTGGCGGACATCCCGACCGGGCGCATCCTGCCGGTGTCGGCGCTGACGGGGAGTCCGGACGGCTCCCGCCTGGCGCTGGGAACCGAGGCCGGCTTCGCCGCGCTGATCGACTTCACCCCACGCTGACGGAGCATCGCCATGGACCGCGTTACTACTCAGGGCATGTCGATACCCAAGCTCGGCCTTGGCACCTGGCGCATGAAGGGTGCGGAGTGCGCGGAGGCGGTGCAGCACGCCCTGGGCCTCGGCTACCGCCACATCGACACGGCCGAGATGTACGGCAACGAGGAAGCGGTGGGCGAGGCGTTGGCCAACGCCGGGGTGCCGCGCGACCAGGTGCACGTGACGAGCAAGGTCTGGTACGACCACCTGTCCGCCGACGCCATGCAGCGGGCGATTGATGCGTCCTTGGCCAAGCTGCGGACGGACTACGTGGACCTTTACTTGATCCACTGGCCCAGCCCGGGCATGGACCTGCCGGACGCCGTGCACAACCTGGTGCGGGTCAAGGAACAAGGGAAGGCACGGGCCATCGGGGTCAGCAACTTTCCCGTGGCGCTGCTGCGCCGCGCGGTGGAGGAGGTGCAAGCGCCCATCGCCTGCAACCAGTTCGAATACCACGTGCTGCTCGGGCAATCGTCGCTGGTGGACTACTGCCAGTCGCAAAACGTGGCGGTATCAGCCTACGCGCCGCTGGCCCAGGGACGATTGGCCGAGCACGAGGAGCTGCAGGCCATCGCCCGCAAGCACGGCGCGACCCCGGCGCAAGTGGCCCTGAAATGGCTGCTGGACCAGCCGGGCGTGGCCGCGATCCCCAAGGCGATGCGGGCCGAAAGCCAGCAGGCCAACCTCGATGCGTTGCGGATCGAGCTGGACGACACCGACCGCGCGGTGATCTCCATGCTGCCGAAGACGCAGCGGTTCGTGAACCCCGGCTGGGCGCCGGTGTGGGACGCGGCGGCCTGACCCGGCGGCGACCGTGGCGGAACTGCGGGTCGTCACGGTTACCGACCGGCCCGATCTCATTCCGACCGTGGCCGATTGGCTTTGGCACGAGTTCTGGCGCGCGGACGGCTACACGCCTGAGCAGACCCTGGAGGCCGTCACCTTGGCGGGGCGGCCAGGCGCAATGCCGCAATGCTTCGTGCTGTTACAGGATGGCCAGCCCATCGGCACGGCCAGCTTCACCGCCGAGGATCTGGATGAGCGGCCAGACCTCACGCCCTGGCTGGCCGGGGTCTATATGGTGCCGACGCACCGTCGGCAGGGCCACGTCGCATCCCTGATCGCTGCGGTAGAAGCGGCGTCCCGGTCTGCCTCTATCCCGACCCTATGGCTTTACACCAACACTGCCGAACGGATTTATGCCCGGGCAGGGTGGCAGGTCGTTGAGACCGTCGAGCGCCGCAACAAGCGCCCGGTGACGCTCATGCGCCGGGACCTCGCCTGAGGCGCATCAAGCCGCAGACGGCACCGTGACCCCGATCATGTCGCCTTCCCGCAGCAGCGCCGCCAGCCGGTCGGCGTCCCAGCCGTCCGTGCCCACCGGGCGCTGCGGTAGCACCATCCAACGGTAATCGGCGGTGCTGTCCACCACGCGGATGCGCTGCCCTGCCGGCAGCACCGTGCCGAACTCGGCCAGCACGCCGCGGGGATCGCGGATCGCCCGGGCGCGGTAGCCCGGCGACTTGAACCAGAACGGCGGGTAGCCCAGCACCGCCCGCGGGTAGCAACTGCACAGGGTGCAGACGACCAGGTTGTGCGTGTCGTCCGTGTTCTCCAGCACGCCCAAGGGCGGCAGGCCGCGCATGGCGATGCCCATGGCCTCCGCCGCCTGCGCGCCGTCCCGCAGCAGCAGGGCGCGGTACTCCGGGTCGGTCCAGGCGCGGGCCACCATGCGCGCGCCCTGGGCCGGGCTGGCGCGGTCGGTTTGCGCCATGCGCTCGGCGATTTCCTCCGCGGTGGCGATGCCTTTGCTCGCGAGCAGCGATTTGATGCCGGCCAGCAGGCGCTCGCTCGGGGCCTCGATCAACGGGGTCATGCGGCCTCCAACCAGCTTTCATACAGTTCCACCACGATCTCGTCCCCGCCCGCGTCCGGCCAGATCGACCGCGGCTCGAACGCGACGTGGTACAGCGCGAGCGTCGGCGCCGGGCGGGCGAAGGCCAGGTCCTCGGGGTTGGGGAACGCGCCGAGCTGCCGCACCACCGTGCCGCGGCGCCCGCGCAGGTAGTGGGGCGTGCGGATGTGGCAGGGGCCGCGCGTTTCCGGCCAGTCGTCCCGCACGCGGACGGGCGCGCCGGGCGCAAGCATCACGCTTGCTCCAAGGCGGCGCGCAGCTCGGCGTCCGAGATCACGCCGCGGGCCAGCAGGTTGTCGGCAATCGAGCGTATCCAGCGCTGGTAATACGACAGCCGGGCGTACTCGGCTTCCGGGATGGCCTCGATGCCGCGGCGCAGCTCATCAACCGACATCACGCCCTTGGCGCCCAGGATGCCGCGGATCGCGTCCACTTCCCGGTCGAACGGCGTCAGCGCGTGCGCCCCGGTGTCGATCGGCTCGCATAGGAACTTGGGCACGCCCCCCATGTCGTGGTGGGCGCGCGGGCGTTCGGAGGTGTCGGTCGGTTCGCTTGGCGTCATTGGATGGTCTCCCCGGGGGTCAGGCCCCAAACCTCGCTGCGCTTCATCCAGCCACGATAATCCTGCACCTGCGCCTGGCACCAGTCCGATGCGGCGTCGCAG
>CALMAB010000575.1 GCA_937858325.1 uncultured Acetobacteraceae bacterium | reverse complement strand
GCGGCGCCCATGAACACCAGCACCTTGCGCCCTTCTTCCAAGGTGGCGCCGCCAAGCTCCACCGGCCGGGTCGTGGTGCGGAAAAAGGTCTGTACCGGCGTTTCGAACCGCACCGCCTCCTCAAAGGCGTTGCGGGCCAGGGACGGGTCGGCCCGCAGCGCCCCGAACTGCTCGGGGTGCGTGGCCAGGCAGAACAGCGCCGCGCCCAGCCCGCTCACCGTGGTGTCCACCCCGGCGCTGAGCAGGGAGCGCACCACCATCGGCGCTTCCTCGTGCGTGAGTTCCCCCGCGTCGGCGGCGGCGTGGATGGCGGCGCCGAAGCCGGCGGGGGCCAGGTTCTCCCGCCGCGACTGCGCCTGCACCCAGTCCAGCACCGGGGCGGCGTCCCCCACGGCGTCCTGGAACAGCGCGTTGTGCGGGCCGAAGGAGTTGAACAGCATGTTGCCGTAGGGCAGCAAGTACCGCCGGTTCTCCCGCGGCATCCCGACCGCATCGGGGAACACCTGCAAGGGATACGCCTCGGCCAGGTCGGGCACCGCGTCGAAGCTGCCGCGCCGCACCAGCGCCGCCACCATCTGCTCCGCGTCCTGCTGGAAGCGGGCGCGCAGCGCGCGGACCGCCTCCCCCGACAGCACGCGCCCCAGCACCCGGCGCGCCCGCCCATGCTGGGGCGGGTCGGTTTCCAGCACCAGGCTCGGCAGCCGCCACGGCTTCTCCCGCCGGAAGTCGGCGAGGCCCACCCCGGCGGCGGAGGAGAACGCTTGCCAATCGTGCAGCGCCGCCCGGACCTCCGCGTGGCGCCCCACCGCGTACACGCCGTATTGCCGTAGCCAGGCGACCGGGCCGGCGTCGCGCAGCCGGGCGTGGTGGGGAAACGGGTCTTGGAGGAATTCGCGGGAGAACGGGTCGAAGTCGAGTTCCGGCACCCGGGGCGCATCGGCAATGCCATCCATCGCGCAGCTCCTTCCTTTATGCGTGCCCTGCTTCTACGGCCCGGCATCCCGCACCCGCTCCAGCGCCGCCCAGTCGAACGTGATCCCATGGCCCGGCCGGTCCGGGGCAATGGCATATCCGTCCTCGATCCGCAGCGGCTCGGCCACGAAGCGGTCCAGGCCGAAGCCGTGCGCTTCCAGGTAGGACCGATTGGGCAGTGCGGCCAGCAGGTGCACGGTGACGTCGTGCGCCCCGTGCGAGGTGACGGGCAGGTTGTGCGCTTCCGCCAGGTGCGCAATCTTGAGGAACGGGGTGACGCCGCCGCAGTTGGTCACGTCCGGCTCCGGGTAGGTCACGCCGCCCCCCGCGATCAGCCGGGCGAACTCCAACAGCGTGCGCAGGTTCTCGCCGGACGCGATTGGCACGCCGCCCTGGGCCACGACGCGCGCCTGGCCGGCCATGTCGTCGGGCACCACCGGCTCCTCCAGCCAGGTCAGGTCGTAGGGCTGGAAGGCGCGGGCGGCGCGGATCGCCTCGTCGGCGCTCCATCTCATGTTGGCGTCGGCCATGAGCGGAAAGCCGTCGCCCAGGTGCTCCCGCATGGCCCGCACCCGCGCCACGTCCTCGGTCAAGCGCGGGCGCCCCACCTTCATCTTGATCGCGCGGAAACCGCGGGACAGGTTGTCGTCGGTTTGCCGCAGCAGCGCATCGAGCGGCAGGTCGAGGTCGATGCCCCCGGCATAGCAGGGCACGCGCGGGTCGAAGCCGCCGAGCAGGCGCCAAAGCGGCTCGCCCAGCCGTCGCGCCTTCAGGTCCCACAACGCCATGTCGAGCGCCGACTGCGCCAGCACGGCCGGGCCGCCGCGCCCGCCGTAGTGCTGGCCCCACCAGACGCGTTGCCACAGGAACTCGATGCGGTCGGCGTCCTGGCCGACGACCTGCTCCGGCACGTCGCGCCGCAGGATGGCATCGATGGCGCCGCCGTTGCGGCCGCAAGTGAAGGTGTAGCCGGTGCCCTCCGCCCCGTCCGCGTCGCGCAGGCGCACCGTGTTCAGCTCGAAGGCCAGCATGGCGCCGTGGGTGCTGTCGCTGAGCGGCGTGGGCAACGGGATGCGGTAGTGGCCGGGTTCGAGCGCGGCGATGGCGGGCATCACGGGGTCTCCTGCGGAAGCAAAAGCGCGGGGCGCAAAATCGTATCAGCCGGATCAACAAAAATGGCGTTGTGGGCGGCGCAAAGGGTTCGTATCTTTTGCCCAAGGAATGACCGGCCCGGCGGTTCTCCGTCACGGCACGGCAGAAAGGGATGAGAATGCGCCGATGGAGCCGCCGTTGCCAGCCCAAGCCTGCGCCCCGCGCCGGTCGTTAGCGGTCGGCATGGCGCCTTCCTGCGACCGGAGCGGACGGGTGCCCGGGCCTGACCTGGAACTGGTCGAGGTGCCGCGCAACGGGTCGTTCAAGATGTGGTCGCACGGCTACCCGTTCCGCACTGTCCGCTGGCACTTCCACCCGGAATGCGAAATCCACCTGATCACGGCGACCACCGGCCGCGCCTTTGTGGGCGACCATATCGGCACGTTCGAGCCGGGCAACCTCGTGCTGACCGGGCCGAACCTGCCGCACAACTGGATCAGCGACATTCCGACGGGCGCCACGGTGAGCCAGCGCTGCCTGGTGCTGCAGTTCACGGCGGAGTTCGCCGCCGGCGTTTCGGCGCTGTTTCCCGAGATGGCGTTCCTCAAGGCGCTGCTGGCCGAGGCCGCCCGCGGCGTCGAGTTCGCGCCGGGAACCGGCCATGCCGCCCGGCCGGTCATGGACGAGTTGCTCACCGCCGCCGGCGGCCGGCGGCTGGAGCTGCTGTTCGCGCTGCTCGGCCTGTTGCAGGCGGACAACCGGCGGCGCCCGCTGGCCAGCGCCGGCTACCGCCCGGTGCCGGCGGAAACGGTCAACCAGCCGCTCAACCACGTGCTGGCGCACATCAGCCGCAACCTCGGCCACGACCTGCGCGAGACGGACCTTGCGGCGCTGAGCGGCTACAGCCCCAGCGCGTTCTGCCGGGCGTTCCAGCGCCACACCGGCATGACGTTCGTGTCCTACGTCAACAGTTTGCGCATCAGCCGGGCGTGCGAGCTGCTGATCGGCAGCCAGCGCCGCATCATCGACATCTGCTTCGATGTCGGCTTCAGCAACTTGTCCAACTTCAACCGCCAGTTCCTGGCGCAGAAGGCGATGCCGCCCTCGGCTTTCCGGAACCACCATCGCGGCCAGGCGGCGTTCAGGGCCGTGGCGTCGTGACCCGCAACCGTTGGACGTGAGGGCCGCAATGAGCCAGAACAATCGCCTAAGCCCGTTCGTCAACCCGCTCAAGGCGGCTGCGTGATGCCGTATGTCCTGGGCGTCGATATCGGCACGCAGAGCACCAAGGCGCTGCTGATCGACGCCGGCTCCGGCCGCATCGCGGCGTCGCACTCGAAATCCTACCAGCCCGACACGCCCCGGCCGCTTTGGGCGGAGCAGCACGCTTCGGTGTGGCTCGACGCCGTGGCCGCCTGCATCGCCGGGTGCACCGAACGGGCCGCGGTCCCCCCGGGCGAGGTCGCGGCGCTGTGCGTCAGCAGCCTGTATGGCGGCTCCGGCATTCCGGTGGACGAGGCGATGGAGCCGCTGCACCCTTGCCTGATCTGGATGGACCGCCGGGCAGAGGAAGAGGTGGCGTGGGTGCGCGCCACCATCGACCAGGACCGGTTGTTCGACATCACCGGCAACGGCGTGGACAGCTACTACGGCTACACCAAGATGCTGTGGCTGAAGCGGCACCGCCCCGAAGTTTGGGCGCGCACGCGCCACCTGCTGCCGCCCAACGCCTTTGTCGCGCACGCGCTGACCGGCGAGCTGGCGGTGGACCATTCCTCCGCCGGCAACATCGGCGGCGTATACGACATGCGCGCCCGCGCGTGGTCGGGGGAGATGCTGGACCAGCTCGACATCCCGCGGTCGATGATGCCGGACCGGCTGGTGGAATCCAGCACCCCTGTCGGCGG
>CALMAB010000574.1 GCA_937858325.1 uncultured Acetobacteraceae bacterium | reverse complement strand
GTCTCGACCGCGGCCTTGGCGGCGTTGTTGCGCTTGGCCGCCGCGTCCATGCGCAGCCCGGCCGCCTCGAACCGGTCGGCGCGCAGGCCGATCACGGCGGGCGCGAGGTAGGCGTCGATGTTGGCCTTCATGGCCTCCACGCTTTCCTCGCTCCAGCGCGGGCCGCCGAGCGTCGCCGCCTCACCGATGCCCTCCGCGCCGTTGGCCAGGCGGACCCGCACGAGAACGTAGCTTTGCGCCGTGACCGAGGTGTTGGACAGCTTGTGCCGGCGCACCGTGGGCACGTCCACGACCGTGCTTTGCACGGAGGCCACGAGAAGGTCACGGGCCATGCCCTGCGCGTCGGGGGGAAAAGGGTCCGGCATGGTGGCCTCCGTTGGGTGGGGCGCCGCGCGTCAGGCGGCCTTGGCGTGCTCGCGCACCACCACGGCCTCCGGCAGGTTCTCGGCGTCCCGGTTCAGGGCAAAGTCGAACCGGATGGTCACGAACGGCTCGCCCAGGCCGCGCGCCTTTATCTCCGCCGGGTCGTCGTGCCGCACGATCTCCGGGATCAAGTCGTCGCGCGTGGCAAAGGCGAAGTCGTCGTGCAGGTACTTGTCGCCGGCGATGTTGATCTGCGTGGTCAGCTTCCGGTGGCCCGGCGCGTCCACGAAGAAGTGGATGTGCGCGGGCCGCTGCCCGTGCCGACCCAGGTGGTTCAGCAGCTCCTGCGTCGGCCCGTCCGGCGGGCAGCCGTAGCCGGACGGCAGGACCGAGCGGAAACGGTAGCGCCCGTCCGCGTCCGTCTCGATCCGGCGGCGCAGGTTCCAGGCGCTCTGCGACGGGTCGAAGAAGGAGTAGCCCCCTTTGGTGTTGGCGTGCCACACGTCCACGATGGCGCCGGGGATGGGCGCGCCGTCCGCGTCGCGGACCTGCCCCTCCATGAACAGCGCCGTGCCCGGCTCCGGGTCCTGGTCCAGCCGCGCTTCGCCTTTCTCCAGCGGCGCGTCGGCCAGCCACAGCGGCCCCTCGATGGTGCGCGGCGTGCCGCTTTCCAGCCCGGCCTGGCGCTCCTTCTCGTCCATCAGGATGTCGAGAAAGCGCTCGATGCCGAGGCCGGCCACGAGCAGCCCGGCCTCGTTGGCCTGGCCGAGCCGGGTGAGATAGCCCACCGCGGTCCAGAACTCGGAGGGCGTCACGTCGAACTCCTCGACCGTGCGGAACGTGTCGGCCAGGACCCGGTGCACGATGCGCCGCAGCCGCTCGTTCCCGCCGCCCCCGTCCAGCCCGGACGCGCGGGCCAGCAGCTGCTGCACTTCGGGGCTGTCGATGGTCGGTCCGCTCATGTCCACGTTCTCCTGATGCTGCGCCTGCCGCGGCGCTTGTGCTCTGTGCCGGGTTCGGCCCGGCTGCCGTTCGCGCGTTGGCCGTGACTTGGCCGCGCTAACCCAGGTCCCCGTCCGGCGCCAGAAGCGGAATCGCCGCCGCCTGCTCCGCGATTGTGCCATGACGCTCCGTGAGGCCTGGACCTGACGGTCTGGTCCACCACCTGCTTATACCAGCGGTCGTTTGCCTCGCCCCCTTTGTCATTGCGAGCCGCCCTGGCGGCGTGGCAATCCAGGGCCACCAACACGGCGCCCGGCCCCTGGGTTGCCGCGTCGCTGCGCTCCTCGCAATGACGCGGGAAACGATGGACGCAGACGGCCGCTCGCATCAGCCGGCGTCCGCGGGCGCGTAGCGCCACGGCTCGACCGCGACGGGCCGTCCTTCGAGCGCCAAGGTCGCGGTCCGCGGCGCCGACTGCGCGATGATCCGCCCCCGGCGGATCACAGCCAGGCGGGCGGCGCGGAGACGGATGGCTTCAACGGCGTCCCGGGCCTCAAGGAGCACGAAGTCCGCGTGGTTGCCGACCGCAATCCCGTAATCCTGCAGGCCGAACACCTCCGCGGCATTCACGGTGACGGCGTCGAAGCTGTCCTTCATGGCCGCAAGGCTCGTCATGTGCCCCACATGGACGGCCATGCTCGCCACGTCCAGCATGTCGGCGTTGCCCAGCGGGTACCAGGGGTCCAGCATGGAATCTTGCCCGAACGCAACCGTCACGCCGAGCGCCATCAGCTCGGGCACCCGCATCATGCCGCGTCGCTTGGGATAGCTGTCGTGCCGCCCCTGCAGCACGATGTTGGCGACCGGGTTCGGCACGCAGTGGACGCCGGCTTCGGCGATCAAGGACAGCAGCTTGGACGCATAGTAGTTGTCCATGGAATGCATGGAGGTGAGGTGGGAGCCGGCCACGCGCCCGCCCAGCCCAAGGCGCTGGGTTTCAAACGCCAGCGTCTCGATGTGGCGCGACATCGGGTCGTCGGTCTCGTCGCAGTGCAGATCGACCATCAGGCCGCGCCCGGCCGCCAGCTCGCACAGCGCCGTCACCGAACGCCGGCCGTCCTCCATGGTGCGTTCGCCGTGGGGGATGCCGCCCACCACCTCCACGCCCATGTCGAGCGCGCGTTCGAGGTTGGCGGCCGTGCCGGGCCGGCGGAAATAGCCGTCCTGCGGGAAGGCCACGAGCTGCAGGTCGAGATAAGGCCTCACCCGGTCCCGCACCTCGATCAGCGCCTCGACGCCGACCAGGCGCCCGTCGGTGACATCGACGTGGCTGCGGACCGCGAGCAGGCCCTGCGCCACGGCGAGGTCGCAGTAACGGAGCGCGCGGGCGACCATCTCCTCGCGGTCGAGCAAGGGGCGGAGTTCGCCCCAAAGCTGGATGCCTTCGAGCAGGGTGCCGGACCGGTTGCGCCGCGGCCTGCCGAGCGACAGCGTCGCGTCCATGTGGAAGTGGATGTCGATGAAGGGCGGCGACAGAAGCCGGCCTCCCGCATCGACCTCCTGGCCGGCCTCCGCCGCGATCCTGGGTTCGAGGGCGGCGATCCTGCCCCCGCGGCAGCCGACGTCAAGGCCGGTGCGCCCATCCGGCAAGTTGGCGTTGCGAACGATCAGATCGAACATCGCGTCATGCTCTCCACCAGGAACATCAGGAACGTGCCGCCGCAGATGAAGTGTCGGTTGGGCCGGCATTGGTGCGCGGTTCGCAGGGTTGTTGAAGCATGGTGCTCCTGCTCAGCACGGAGGCGGCACCCTGCCCGCTGCGTGGTCAACCGCGCAGGCCGCGAAGTCGGAAACGATGGGGGCCGGGTCGCGTCGCCACGCGAGCACCGTGCTCACCCTCGCGTCGTCGCCCTCGATCCTGCGCGCGGCGACGCCCGGCCCGACAAGGTGCTCAAGCTTGCGGACGTGGCGGGACGGCGCCGATTGATCGAGATTCAGCCGCTCCGCCGTCCGGCGGAAGCTCAGTTCCTCGGCAAGCACCCTGAAGCAATGGATGAGATCCAGGCCACCGAAGCCCTGCGCGCAAGCCGGAGGGGCTGACGGTCCAGCACCGCTTGCCAGCTCATCCAGGCGGCCCCGCCGGCGCGGGGTGCGTCGCCATCCAGTGCCGGGCGATCTCCACCCGGCGGCACACCCAAACCCGGTCGTGCCCCGTCACGTGGTCCATGAAGCGGCCCAGCGCCGCGGCGCGGGCGGGGCGGCCGGCCAGGCGGCAGTGCAGGCCGATCGACATCATCTTCGGCTCCTCCGCGCCCTCCTGGTAGAGCTGGTCGAACGCCGCCTTGAGATACGCGAAGAAGTCCTCCCCCGACATCCAGCCCGGCGTGGTCGCGAACTTGAAGTCGTTGGTGTCGAGCGCGTAGGGCACGATCAGCCGCGGTCTGCCAGCCACTTGCGTCCAGTACGGCAGGTCGTCGTTGTAGCTGTCGGAATCATAGAGCGTTTCCGTTTCCTCCATCACCAGCCGCCGGGTGTTCTCGCTGTAGCGGCCGGTGTACCAGCCGAGCGGCGGCGTGCCCGTGATGTCCCGGATCGTTTGCACCGTGCGGCGGATGTCGTTCCGCTCCTGCGCTTCCGGCATGTCGGCGTAGTCGATCCAGCGCCAGGAATGGCTCGCCACCTCGTGCCCGGCCTCGGCCATGGCGCGGCCGGCGTCGGGGTTGCGAAACAGGGCGAGGCCCACCGCCCAGCAGGTGAACGGCAGGCCGCGCTCCCCGAACAGCCGCAGGATGCGCCAAAAGCCGGCGCGGCTGCCGTATTCGAACTGGTCCTCCACGCTGAGGCTGCGGCCGGGCTTGGGCGGCAGGCCCACGATGTCAGGGGTCAGGTAGGTTTCGGCGTGCGGGTCGCCGTCCGCCACGCTGCGCTCGCCGCCTTCCTCGTAGTTCAGCACGAAGCTGACGGCGACCCGGGCACCGCCGGGCCAGGCGGCGTGCGGGCGCGTGCGTCCATAGCCGATCAGGTTTCGCGTGCGGGGATCGGTCATCACCATGCCTCCCGGACCGGACCCGGCGACCGTCGCAGCACCAGCTCCTGGTCAAGCTCCTCCACGCTTTCCCGCTGCTCGCCCGGCCGCCCTGCCCGCGCGAGGGTGGGAAAGCGGGCGCTGAGCAGGCGCACGGTCGCGTAATACCCGATGCCGGTCACGATTGGTGTCACCGCCGTCGGCAGCCAGGCCATCGGCACGGCCAGGTAGATGAAGAAGCCCAGCACGGTCCAGCCGATGGCGGCCACGCCGAAGCCGCGCCAATACCAGTACGGCCCGCCCGGCTCGAACAGGGCCAAGACATCGACGCGGGTGCGCTTCAGGGCCACGTAGTCGGCGATCAGCACGCCGGCCATCGGCGCGAAGATGGTGCCGAGCACGTTCATGTATCCGGTGTAGCCGTTCACCACGTCCGGCACCGCCGAAAGCGCCACGCCCAGCACGCTGACCGCAAGCGTGGTCCAGAACCGGCCCAGGCGCTCGGCGATGTTGGAAAGCGACAGCCCGCCCGTGTACAGGTTCAGGACGTTGATGGTCCAGTTGTCGAACGCGATGACGACGAACACGAGCAGCAGGGTCAGCCCGCTGGTGCTCAGGTTCGCCACGACCTCGAACGGGTTGGCCACCCGGCCCAGCGTGCCAGCCGCCGCGTAGGCGCCGAGCGCAGCACCCAGGGTGGTCCCGACCGCGGCGGCGCCGAGGGTGCCGAGCCACATGTCGAGCCGGGTGCGCGAGTAGCGGCAAAAATCCGCCGCGTCGGTGATCATGGTGAGCCACGCCGCCGCGGCGCCGTTGAGCCAGGTGGCGAACAGCAGCCAATGCGGCCCCGGCA
>CALMAB010000573.1 GCA_937858325.1 uncultured Acetobacteraceae bacterium | reverse complement strand
ACAGACCAACGATCCCTGCTCCGGGTTTCATTCTCACCCTTTGATTGATTCGACCAACCTATGACGGCCGGCCGGCGGCCGGGCGCCGGACTGCGCGATACCCGCCGCCGCCGCCCGGCTGCCAACCTCACCGCAGGCCGACCTTCATAGCTTGATCGAATCAATCAAAGATTGATAATGAAACCCGGAGCAGGGATCGTTGTTGTGTTGCTTCGATGTGCCATGCGTGGTGCGTCGTGAGCGATCAGCAAAGGAATGTCGCAAATGCGTAAGACACTGCTCATGTCGGCAGCGTTGCTTGCTCTGGCTCAGGGGCCGGTGCTTGCACAGAACTCGTTGTCGTCCACCCAGTATCCGCCGGCGCCGAACTCCTCGCAGGGCACGCCGCAGCCGACCAACAGCCTGCCGGACACCGCTGGGACCGCGACCCGCAGCCCAGCGGGCACCGACATCGGCACGACCCGGACATCCCCACCGCCGCGGGCGCGGCCGATGGCGTCCTCCAGCGGCCCCGACACGATGGGCACGCAGCCCATGCGGGGCCGGATGCGCCACCACCGCATGGCAGACGGCGACGCCGGCGTCGATGCGCCGCCCACCAGCGCCTATCGCGGCGGCGCAGGCTCGCCGCGGTCCAACCGGGCCAGCAACATCGCGCCGTCCGACACGCGCTCCCAGATCGCCCCGCGCTTGCCGGACCCGGCGACCGCCAGCAACACGCCGGAATCCTACCTTGCGGCGGCGCAGCGCGCCCTCGCGTCGGGCAGGACCGGCGCGGCGCAGGAAGCGTTGGAACGGGCCGAAACGCGCTTGCTGACCCGCTCCACCGAGGCGTCCGCGGCGGCCACCCCGGCGGACATGCCGATGGTGCAGCAGATCGGCCAAGCGCGCCAAGCCCTGGCGACGCGCGACATCGCCGGCGCGCGCTCGGCCATCCGCGCCGCGCTGGGCAGCGCGGGGTAGGCCGCGCTGGACAGCGCAAGGTAAGTTCCAGCAGGGGGCTGGCCCGAACGGGCCGGCCCCGGCGTTTGGCGAGTATTGGGCTTAGGGCACCCAGGTCGCGTGCCGCTTTGGCGATGGAGGCGGCGCGTGCCGGGCGGCCGTGCCGTTTTTCCCTCGCAAAGCTGCAGGCGCCCGCTTATGTGTGCAACGCAACACGCGGGCGGCGCACGCCCCCGCGCCATCCCTATTCGCGGCCACGCCAGGCGCCAAGGTTTCCCTTATGGACATTCGCAACATCGCCATCATCGCCCACGTTGACCACGGCAAGACAACGCTCGTCGATCAGTTGCTGAAGCAGTCTGGCGCGTTCCGTGAGCACCAGCAGGTGGCCGAGCGCGCGCTGGACAAGAACGACCTGGAGCGGGAACGCGGCATCACCATCCTGGCGAAGTGCACGAGCGTGGTCTGGAAGGACACCCGGATCAACATCGTGGACACGCCGGGCCACGCCGACTTCGGCGGCGAGGTCGAGCGCATCCTGAACATGGTGGACGGCGTGCTGGTCCTGGTCGATGCCGCCGAGGGCGCGCTGCCGCAGACCAAGTTCGTGGTGACCAAGGCGCTGGCCCGCGGCATCAAGCCCATCGTCGTCATCAACAAGGTTGACCGCGGCGACGCCCGCCCGGACGAAGTACACAACGAGGTGTTTGACCTGTTCGCGGCGCTGGGCGCCAACGACGAGCAGCTTGACTTCCCCATGCTGTATGCGTCGGGCCGCCAGGGTTGGGCCGACCCGGTGATGGACGGCCCGCGCAAGGACCTGGCGCCTTTGTTCGACCTGGTGATGAGCCACGTGCCGCCGACCGTGCTGGACAAGGAGGCGCCATTCGCCATGGTGGCGAGCATCCTCGACTACGACAACTTCCTGGGCCGCGTGCTGACCGGCCGGGTCGAGCAGGGCAGGGCGCGGCTGAACATGCCGGTCAAGGTGCTGCGCGGCGACGGGACGGCGGTGGAATCGGGGCGGCTCACCAAGCTCATGGGCTATCGCGGCCTGGACCGCGTGCCGGTTGAGGAGTGCGAGGCGGGGGACATCGTGGCGGTGGCGGGGCTGGAGGACGCAACGGTGCCGGACACCATCGGCGCGCCGGAGCTGGGCCATCCCTTGCCGGCGATCCCGGTCGATCCGCCGACGCTTGCCATGACGTTCCGCGTGAACGACGGCCCGTTGGGCGGCCGGGAAGGCAAGAAGGTCACCTCCCGCCAAATCCGCGACCGCCTGCTGCGGGAAGGGGAGGGCAACGTCGCGATCAAGATCACCGAAAGCAACGAGACCGACGCCTTCGAGGTCGCCGGGCGTGGCGAGCTGCAGCTTGGCGTGCTGATCGAGCAGATGCGGCGCGAAGGGTTCGAGCTGACCATCGGCCGCCCCCGCGTGCTGACCCAGAAGAACGAGGAAACGGGCGAGCGGGAAGAGCCGTTCGAGGACGTGCTGGTCGATGTGGACGAGCCGTTCTCCGGCGTGGTGGTGGAGAAGGTCAGTCGCCGCAAGGGGATGCTGCAGGACATGCGCCCGTCCGGCGGCGGCAAGGTGCGCCTCACCTTCCACATGCCGAGCCGCGGCCTGATCGGCTACCACGGCGAGTTCCTGACCGATACGCGCGGCACCGGCATCATGAACCGCATCTTCACGGGATACGAGCCGTGGGCCGGCCCCATGGAAGGACGGCGCAACGGCAGCCTGATCAGCAGCGAGGGCGGCGAGGCGATCCACTACGCGCTGTTCTACCTGCAGGAGCGCGGCACGCTGTTCGTCGATCCCGGCGACAAGGTGTATGTCGGCCTGATCCTGGGGGAGAACAGCCGCGGTGCGGACCTGGACGTGAACCCGATCAAGGAGAAGAAGCTGACCAACGTCCGCGCCGCCGGCAAGGACGACGCGATGCTGCTGATCCCGCCGCGCCGCATGTCGCTTGAGCAGGCCATCGCCTACATTGAGGACGACGAGCTGGTCGAGGTCACGCCGAGCGCCGTGCGCCTGCGCAAGCGCCACCTGGACCCCCACGAGCGCAAGCGGGCGGAGCGCAAGGCGGACAGCGAGGCCGCGTAGCGCCGCGTCGTTCCTCGACTATTTCGATCCGGTCCTGTTTATTTCCGGCAAGCACGGCAATCTGGTCCTGCTTTTCGATTCGGAGATCATGATGGACAGCACCATCCGACGCTTTTCCGCCGTGCTGCTTGCGGCGGCCGTCGTCGCCGGGCCGGCCA
>CALMAB010000572.1 GCA_937858325.1 uncultured Acetobacteraceae bacterium | reverse complement strand
TCCTCGCACTCACCCATCACGACGGCATCGACGCCCAGCTTGCGCAAGGTCGCGCCTGGCGTCGCCGAGCTGTGCGGGCCGACCGCAACCGTCATGCCGCCCTGCCCCGCCAGCGCATCCAGCATCTGCCGCGGCACCCGAAGCTCCGGCGGCGCGCAGCGCCAGAACAGATAACTCGGCGCCGTCGTGACGACGGTCATGGCCGGGCCGAACACCCGGACCTGCTCGGCCATCTCCGCATAGGACTGGCCCATGAGGTGGCCATCGAGCAGCAGCACCTGGTGCCCGTCCCGTTCCAGCAAAGCGCGGCAGCAACCGAGTTCCAGCGGCAGATGCGGCTCGCGGCAGCCGAAGTAGATGCTGCCCTCGAAAGTCCACGGCGGGTTGAGCAGCGCCACCCTCATGCGGCGTCCCCGGCGGCCACCGCGCGCTCCCGCAGCGGACGTTCGGTCGCGATCCAATGCGCGAGCCGCTGCAAGCCGTCGCGCCAGCCGACCGCCGGCGCCAATCCCAAAGCCGCCGCGGCCCGCCGGGTGTCGGCCACGAAGTAACGCTGGTCGCCCGGCCGCCAGTCCGAAAAGCGCAGGTCGGCGGACCGGTCCGTCAGTTCCGAGATCTCGGCCAGGATCTGCAGCAGCGTCACGGCGTTGGCCGGGCCGCCGCCGAGGTTGAAAGCTTGGCCGGACACGGCGGCGATCCGGTACCACGCCGCGAGGTAGGCATCCACCGCGTCATCCACGTACATCACGTCGCGCACCTGGCGCCCGTCGCCGTAGATGCTGATCGGCCGCCCGGCCCGCACGGAGTAAAGGAAGTGGGCGAGCCAGCCCTGGTCCTCCGTGCCCAACTGGCGCGGGCCATAGATGCAGCTCATGCGCAGCACGCAGGCGGGAATCCCGAAGCCGCGGGCGTAGTCCAGCACATACTGGTCAGCCGCCCCCTTTGAGCACCCGTAGGGCGTGTAGAAGCTGAGCGGGCGGTCCTCGCCGACGCCGTGGCGGCGCAGCGCCGGGTCCTCCGGCAAATAGGCGTCGCCGTCGCGGGCCAGCTTGATGTCGGCCAGGTTGCCATAGACCTTGTTGGTGCTGGCAAACACCAGCGGCGGCGGCGCGGGCTGCCGGCGCAGCGTTTCCAGCAGGAACAGCGTTCCCCGCAGGTTGATGTCGAAATCCTGCTCCGGCTCGGTCAAGCTGGTCGTGACCGCGACCTGCGCCGCCAAGTGGAACACCGCGCGGACGCCGCTTGCGGCCTGTTCCAGCTTGTCACGGTCGCGCAGGTCGGCGATCACCGCCTCGATGCGGTCCGGGTGGCGGCGGCGCAGCCAGGCCAGGTTGGCCTCGACGCCGGACCGGGTCAGCGCGTCGTAGATCAATACGTCGTGGCCGTCCCGCGCCAGCCGGTCGGCCAGGTTGCTGCCGATGAACCCGGCGCCGCCGGTGATCAGCACGGGACCGCGCCCGGAACCGCGCATCCTCATGCGACGAGGCCGCGCCGCTCAAGCTCCCGGCGGGCGTCCTGCACGCGGTCCTCCGCCTGCTGCTGCCGCACCCATTCGGCCAGCTCGCCCAGGCTGTCCTCGAAGGAGCGCCGCGGCTCGAAGCCCAGGACGTCGCGCGCCAACTGGATGTCGGCGAAGCAGTGACGGATGTCGCCGACACGGGCCTTGCCCATCACTTCGGGCAGGAGGTGCGGCACGCCCATGGCGGCGGCCAGCGCGGCGCCGACCTCAGCGATGCTGACATCCTGCCCGCTCGCGATGTTGAACACGTGGCCCGGCGCGTCCGGGTGCTCCAGCGCCAAGATGAAGGCGCGGGCGATGTCGTCCACATGGATGAAGTCGCGCCGCTGCGCCCCGTCCTCGAACACCAAGGGCCGCTCGCGGTTCAGCAGGCGGGACGCGAAAATGGCGAGCACGCCGGTGTAAGGGTTGGACAGCGCCTGGCCCGGCCCGTACACGTTGAACAGCCGCAGCGCCACGCCCTGCATCCCATACGCCGGCGCCACCGTCAGCGTCAGGCGTTCCTGCACGTACTTCGTCAGGGCATAGACCGAAGCGAGGTTGGGCGGCTTCCATTCCGGCGTCGGCACGGGGGTGAGCGCGCCGCCGTCGGGTCCCACGGGGTCCCAGCCGCTGGCCAGGCGGTGCAATGGGCGCACCGCGTCGTCCACGCGCGCGCCCGTGCTGGTCCGGTAAAGCCCTTCCCCATAGACGCTCATCGAACTCGCGACGACCACGCGTGCCACCGGGCGGTCGATCAGCGCCTGGAACAGCACGGCGGTGCCATGGTCGTTCACCGACACGTAGCGGTCGATGGCGTACATGCTCTGCCCCACCCCGACCTCGGCCGCGAGGTGGATCACGTTGTCCACGCCGTCCAACGCCGCCGAAACCCGGTCGAGGTCGCGCACGTCGGCGCGGATCATCTCGACGTGGTTCAGCACGCCGTCCCGCACGGCGCCGCGGGCGTGAACCTGGTCGATCAGGCTGTCGAGGACACGGACTTCATAACCACGCTGCAGCAGCGCCCGCGCCACGTGGCAACCGATGAACCCCGCCCCGCCCGTAACCAGTACCCGACTCGACATGCGGCTTTTGTCCTCCAAAGGCGTCCTCGGCAGACCAGGCCGACTCGGTTTGCCAAAGTCTCGAACGACTACAAACCCCGGCTTGCTACGCCGGTGCGCCCCCATGGTCTCACGTTTTCGCGAGCGCGACGAAAATGGCACGGTTCAGCGGGTTTCTGGCGCGCTTTGCTCCGCCTGGACGAAGCTGACCAGCTCCGCCCCGTCGTCCACCAAGTCGCCCGGCATGGCGCGGAGCGCGCCCACGATGCCCGCCCGCGGCGCCACGAGCCGCATCTGCACCTTCATCGCTTCCAGCACGACCAGCACGTCGCCCTGCGCGACCGAGGCGCCGAGCTGCACCAGCACATCGACGATCCGGCCCGGCATGGGCGCCAGCAACCGGTCCCCGCCCTCGACCTCGGCGTGCGACGGCGCCAGCGGGTCCACCAGGGTCAGCGGGTAATTGGTCCCGTCCAGGATGGCGGTCAGCAAGCTGCCGCTCCGGATAACCGGAACCGCACCACGTACGCCGTCAATCGCGTCGCCGGCTGCCACGACTGCGCCGCCGGGCAGGTCGAGCCGAACCGAGCCATCCCGACAGAAATGGGCGCGCACGGCATGAACGGCGTCGCCCTCTGCGAGCAGCATGTTCTGATAGCCGTCGCCGTTCATCCGCCAGGCTGTCGGCTGGTTCCAGGGCGAGAACGGGTCCTGGCTCCCCGCCACCGCCGTCGCCTCCGCCCGGTCCTGCAACACGCGCAGGGCCGCAG
>CALMAB010000571.1 GCA_937858325.1 uncultured Acetobacteraceae bacterium | reverse complement strand
ACCGACCAGTTCAGCCGCTCGGCGAGCTTGCCGGGCTTGAGGTGGCGCATGAAGCGGTCCACCGGCGCGGACAGTTGGTCAGCGTAAAGCGGCACCGGCTGGTGGATGTCGGCAAGCGGGCGGCCCATCTTCTCATGCAGGCGCCAGCGGCTCGGCGCGCATAGCACCGCCGCCTGCAGCACCGGCCCGGAGTCGGTCGGCTGGATCAGGCATAGGTCCTCCTGCACCAGGCGGCCGGCCAGCTCAAGCGGGTCGCAAGGCGGGTGGGACAGGTCCCACTCCTCCCCGGTCAGGCGGTTGCACAGCCGGTCGCCGTGCCGGGCGAACCATGCGGGATAGCGGGTTGGAAGCACGGTCGCGATGCGGTCCAAGGCCTCATGCCTGGCGTGTCCGGAGACGGCAAGCGCCGCGAACACCTCGTCGCGCCGCCCGTCCAGCAACGCGCGGCGCTCTGCCATCTCGACGGGGTAGGCTTCGTCGATCTCGATCAGCTCGTCCGGATGCCGGGCGACCAGGCCCATGAGCATCCGATGCGGGCCAGCCTCGAAAGGCAGGTAAAGCGCCTCTGGCGGCAGCTTTTGCTGCGTTCCTGCTTCCGTTGCGTCTGGCTGCGTCATCCTTGCCTTGCCGAATGCCGTCCCGCGATCTTCCGTCATGCGACGGGCTTGCCAGTTCACTTCATCTCGATCTCGATGAAGACGAATTCGCCGTCGTTGTCGTTGATGACGTGGTGCTCGACCCCGGCTGCGCGCGTGTAGCTGACCCCGGCCTGCAACGCCGCGTGGCGCTGGACACCGCCGGGTTCTTCGAGCAGCAGGCGCCCGGTCGTCATGGGCACGACGACGTAGTCATAGGCATGGGTATGCCATCCCGTGGCGGCACCGGGGGCGAAGCGCCATTCGACGACCCGGCACCGGTCGTTGTCGATTTGCACCGTGGGCACGGCGGCGGGCCTCGTCATGCGTGGGGACCTTTCCGGTGGTCGCCCGTTTCAGCAGACTTGACGCGGGCCGCATAGGGGCTGAGGCGGCGTGGTCGCCGCCCTGGCCGGTTCTCGCCATGGCGAGGCTGGCGCGGCATGTTTCTGGGCTGTCATCAGGTCAGGCCGGGTTGGGAGCTGCCAATGCACCACATCTACGTTGATTTCCTCAGTGGCCCCGACATCGCGGCGCTGCAGATGACTGATGAGGACATTCTCGGCGCCATCGAGAGCAGCCTGGCCGCACAGGGCCGCAAGCAGGCGGTGATCGAGCCGCGCATGCACCTGAAGCCTGACCCGGCGGTGGACGGCCACTTCAACGTGCTGCGCGGCGCCCTCGGCGGGGACGTGCAGCGGGCCGGCGTGAAGGTGGTGAGCGACTTCGTTTACAACTACGAGCACGGGCTGCCATCGGAGATGGCGATCCTGGCGCTGTTCGATCCCCAAACCGGCAAGCCGCAGGCGATCTTGGATGCGGGCGGCATCACCGACATGCGTACCGGCGCGGTCACGGCCATCGGGGCGAAGTATCTGGCGCGCAAGGATTCCAAGGTGCTGGGCCACATCGGCGCGCGGGGCACGGCGTACTGGAACGTTAGGCTGCTGGATAGCCTGTTCGACTTCGACGAGATCCGCGTCCACTCGCGCCGCCCGGAAAGCCAGCGCGCGTTCGCCGAGCGGCTGCGCCAGGACCTTGGCAAGCCCGTGCGCGAGTGCGGAACTTGGCAGGACACGATCAGCGGCGCTGACATCGTGGTCGAAGCCTCCCGCCTGCTCGAGCCGGCGCCGCTGTTGAGAACGGAATGGATCAAGCCCGGCGCTTTGGTGATGCCTTACGGCACGATGAGCGCGTTGGAGCTGTCGTTGACCGACATCATGGCCAAGTTGGTCGTCGATGACTGGGGACAGGTGGGCGCAGGCCCGTACGGCGCGTTGCGGCAGCACGTGGACGCGGGCAAGCTGACCCGGCAGACGCTGCACGCCGAGATAGGCGAGATCGTCGCCGGGCTGAAACCCGGGCGGGAGAGCGACGAGGAAACGATCCTGTTCTGGCATCGCGGCCTGTCGCTGTCCGACATCGCGTTGGGCCATGCGATGCTGGAGAAGGGGCGCCGCCTCGGCATCGGGCAACGGCTGCGCTTCGGGTGAGGGGCGCCGGGGGAATGTTAGCGCCAGGTGTCACGCATCGGCAGTACATGCACGAGATTGGAACCAACCCCGTGCCGCCAGCAACCCCGGCGCTGCACGCATGGTGCGAGCCAGCGTACTACCTTGACGCATAACGGCGATCAGTAAACATCGCGGTCGAAGACCAGCGACAGCGCGGTCAGCACCATGATCCTGAGATCCATGAGGACGGACCAGCTGTCGATGTAGGTCAGGTCGAATTCGACGCGCCGCTGCATCTTGTCCAGCGTATCGGTTTCTCCGCGCAGGCCGTTGACCTGGGCCCAACCGGTGATGCCCGGCTGCACGCGGTGGCGGCCCAGGTAGTCGTCGATCAGCTCCGCATACTGCTCGTTATGGGCCAGGGCGTGCGGGCGCGGGCCGACGAGCGACATGGCGCCGCTGAGCACGTTGAGGAGTTGCGGCAATTCGTCCAGGCTCGTGCGGCGAAGGATGCGGCCAAGGCGGGTCACCCGCGGGTCGCCACGCTGCGCCTGCGGCGTCCCGGTCTCGGGCGCGCAACGATGCTTCATCGTGCGGAATTTGAAAACCGTGATGACGTTGTTGTTGAAGCCGAGACGCTGTTGGCGGAACAGCGCCGGCCCGGGGCTGTCAAGCTTCACCGCGACCGCGATCAGCAGCATCACCGGCGCGAGCAGCGCGGTTGCCACCGTTCCAAGGATGATGTCCTCCGCCCGCTTGACGACTCGGCTCCAGCTGGTGAACGGGCGACGATACACGGTCAGCACCGCGCTTTGCGCGAACAGGCCGACATCACGGACCGGCAGGCCCAACTCGGCGACCCAAGGGCAAATCCGCACGTTCGTGGGAATGGTGCCGAGCCTGCGGAGGGCGCCGGACAGCTCGGCGTCGCCCTGGCCGGAAACGACCACCAGAACCTCGTCGATGCGGAACAGCTGCGCAAGCGCGATGAGATCCTGGATGCCGCGCTGCGAGTCCGTGCGCTCCTCGGAAAACAGGCCGACCAGATGGAACTCGCCGGGGCTGGAGGTTTGCAGGCGACGGACCAGCTCCCTCCCCTTGCCGCCATCGCCGAGTTCGACGACGGCCACCGTCCGGGCCAGCCGGCCTTGGCGCCGCCACCGCTTGGTCTGCGAGATGCTCCAAGCGCGAAGCGAAGCGAAACCGCAGAGCGCCAGGCCGTACCAGCTCACGATCCAAAACCGGGAGTAGATTTCGGACGTCTTGGTGAGGTAGCCGAGGATCAACAGGATGGTGAAAACAAGCGTCCAGGCCCGCACGGCCTTCCCGACCTGGGCGGCAAACGCGTCGCTCAACGCCCCGCCATACGCGCCCGACATGTGCATCGCGTTGACGGTGAGCACTGCCGCGAGCAGGGCCGTGGAGAACACCTCAAGCGGGATCGGGGTGAAGCCTTGCCGCAGAAGGTTGGCGACCGCCGCCGCGACCAGCACGACCAACGCGTCGGCCGCCCACATGCCGTCCACCAGAAGCCGCAAAGGGTCCGCGATTGAGGACGATGCGCGGGCGCCCGCCTTGGCTTGCCTCCAGGCCTGCGCGGCAAGCGGCAAAGCGGGGCCGTAACCAAGCATGTCACCAGTCCCATTCAGTCCGATGTTCGACATATCAAAGCGCCAATCCGAGTGATGCCGGGTCAAGGTCCGGGCCTGCACCCTCCAGCCCCAAGGCGTGCCAGATGCGCTCGTTCAAGCTCGGCAGCGACGGCTTGGGCTGCTCGGCGGCGCAGGCGCGCATCCGGTCAAGGTCCTCGGGCAAGGTGTTCAGCGCCAACTCGACGGTGCGGGCCATCGCTCCGTTCTCGAACGGATCGAACACCCAGCCGTTGGTGCCATGGACGACCAAGTCGGCAACGGCCCGGGATTGCGTGCTGCCCAGCACCGGCAGCTGCGCGGTCAAGGCTTCCGGCACCACGTCGTCCCAAGAGTCGGCCAGAACCGGCACGGCGAGCATGTCACAGTTGTGAAACGTCGCCGCCATCTCCTTGCGCGTGGTCCGGCCTGGAAACACCTGCTGGACGTTGGGCGGCAGCGGCTGCGCTTCCAGCACGCCGCGGAGGCAGCCCTCCCCGCACCACCGGATGCCGACGCGGCGTTGCGGATTACGCTCAGCCCAGGCGGCGACGCAAAGCAGGAAGTCGGCCACGCCGGCTTCCGGCTCCAGCTCGCCGACGTGGACGATCTGCAGGTCGCCGTTGACCCGCGGCCGGACCGGGCGATTGAACAAGGCAAAATCGTCCCGGCCACTGGAAAGCACGATCCGCGACGCCGGCACGCCGAACGCATGGACCGCGCGGGCCAGCGCGTCGGAATGCACCAGCACCGCATCGACGCCGCCGAGAATGACCCGGTGCACCACGCGCAGGCTTGACGGCATCTCCTCGATGCACAGCAGGACCCGGCATTGCGGCGCCAAACGGCGGCGCAGGACCGCCTTGACCGTTCCAAGGCTGAAGTCGCGGCAGACAGTCAGGATCGGACAGCGCTTGCCTGAGGCGGCGTCGGGCTTGCTGCCGGTCTGCAAACCCTGTCGTCCATCAGGCTTCTTGGCCTTCCTAGCGGGCTGGCGCACTTGCCTTTCCCAGGTCTCGCCCAATGAACGGCCGACGTCCGGAAAGCTTGCGGAGGTCAAGGCGTGGATGCCGCTCACCTCGTCGCTTCTCAAGACCTGAGCCGCAAGCTGCTTCATACTCGACATGAATAAGGCCACCTCGACAAGCGGAGCGCTGGTTCTTCCCCGGAAGATCGTAACTCCGGCGAAACATCGAGGTAGCTATAGCGCGAGTCCGGCCCACAGATCTTGAGCCGCACGGTCTGGGTCAAAGGCTTAGTTCGGGTAGATCCAACGGCCTCTTCCGACTATAAAAGGCATAAAGGTATTATCCCGTCAACGGTCGCGTTCTGAAAGTGTACCTCATGACTGATCCAGTTGCGGCCGTGACGGACGCCATCATAAAACAGCTGAACGGGTCGATTGGTCCCGCAACGATCCTCCTGCTGCTTTCAGCCGTTGTGTCCGCAGTTACCGTGTTCTTGCGGTCCGATCAGGCGAAAACACTGCCCGGCCTCAAACGCTTCATGGTTCCCATCGACACCCTGACACATGCTTCCACACGCGCCAACGTCCTGTTCTGGATCTCACGGGAGCTCTTGATGCTGCGGGTCGCGCTGCCCACGGCCGCATCGATTGCCACTGCCTATGGCTACGCCAGCCACGCCGTTTCGGCAGCGATGCTGGGCGCCGCGGGGCACACGTCGGATCGCCAACCGTTGCAGTTTCTGTATTGTTCATGACTACGATGCTGCTGGCTTGCGACGACTCATATTAGCAGCCGCTCCGGTTCACGCCCCTACCCAGCTTGGAAACACTTCTCGCCAAAGGGACCCTGTTGCATGACCATGCAGACCGAGATCGTCACCAATCCCGACCGCTTGGCGGAAGTCGGCCCGGCCTGGGATGCGCTGTGGAGCCGCAGCAGCCAGAGCGTGTTCCAAAGCCATGGCTGGATCATGGCCTGGTTCGGGTCGCGGGGAGCCGGCGACCGGTCCCGGCTTTGCGTCGGCCTGTGCTGGGCGGACGGCCAGCTTCTGGCGGCGATGCCGTTCATCACCCGCCGGCACCGCGGCGTCCGCGTGCTGGAATGGGCGGCAAAGGACTGCAGCGACTACTGCGATGCGATCGTTGATCCGGACCCAACCGCTGGGTGGCAGGCGCTCGAGAAGGTATGGGCGGCCGTGGTAGCATCGACCGGGTTCGATGTCGCCTATCTGAGCCACGTTCGTCCGGACGCCGCCGTAAGCACCCTGTTCACCGGCTGGTCGCGGTCGATGCGCTTGAAGCCGGGCCATCGTTCGGCAAGAAGCCTGCAAGTCGGCAGCGGCGGGGCCAACGGCCACGGTTGGTTCCGGTCCCTGAACAAAAAGGCCCGCAACAACCACACGCGCGGAATGCGCATCCTGGGCGAGACGGGTTCGGTTTCCGTGCGGGTCAGCGAGGCCGGGCCGGCCACCGACGCCGTGCTCGAACGCATGATCGCCCTCAAGCAGGAATGGCTGGTCAGCACGGGGCAGAAGAACGAGATCCTGGACAACGACGCACTCGTCTTGCGGGCTTTGATCAAGGAGCTTGCCCGGCAGAAAGCCCTCCAGGTTTTCAGCATCCACTGCGGCGACACCCTGGTTGCGGGATCGTTGAACATCGTGAGCAGCACGCGCATGCAGGCGTTCTTCGCAGCCTATGACCCCGCGTTTGACCGCGCTTCGCCGGGGACGCTGGTCATGGTGGAATATCTTACCTGGGCGTTCGACCACGGAATGGCGGAGGTTGATTTCCTCTGCGGCGAGGAACAGTACAAGTTCAAGTTCGCCACTGCGCAAACCGACCTTGCATCCTTTGTGGGCACAAGGACATGGGTCGGCGGCCTCGCGCTTGCGGTGGGTGAACGCCTGGACCGGAGGCGTCAGCCAGAAAAGCTCACCGAGTTGGCGCCGCCCGGGAGATTGGCCGAGGCCTAAGCAAGAACCTGTAGCCTGCGCCGCGAACGCCGGTTTGGGGGTTGAGGACGCATTCTTCTTGCTGCGCGTGGATCAAAGCACCGCTTCCCCCCAAAGACGCGTCCGCATGATGGTGCTTCGGAGTCACCGCGCTCATGCGGCTTGCACGGGACGGCTTTGCCGGCCTTTGCCGGGGCTTGTGCGTTGAGCTGTTCTGACGAGCATGCCATGGACTTTCAGTTACCTGGCGAACGGAGCCACCGTGTTCAACTTCCTGCCAAGTCAGCGCTTGCGGAGTCGGCCGCTCGACCCGGCAGGCAGTACCGCTCCGGACGTTCGGCTGACCGGCGCGCAGACCAAGGTCCGTGACGCCCTGCTCGCCGCGTTGCTGGGCGCGTCGCCGTGCGTCGTGCTGACGGGAGCGGCCGGCCTTGGGAAGACGACCGTCCTTGCGGCAATGCTTTCCCGCCTGGACGAGCCGGAACGGCAGGTGCTCCGGCTCGATGGCGGGGAAGGCGGGATCGAGGACGCGTTCAGCGCGCTGTTCGCCTCGCCCGGACAACGTTCTCATCAACGCCATCAGCCGAAGCGCCGCCTTGTGCTGGTCATGGACCAGGTGCCCGCCGGGCCGCCGGCGAACTTCACCTACCTTGAACTGCTCAGCCGCATGCCCGGCAAGGCCGCGCCCGTCCAATGGGTCTTCGTCGGACGCTCACAACCTTGGAATTGGCCGGGTGGCACTGCTGCGGCTTGGCTGCGCGAGGCCGACCCGACATGCCTGGCTCTCCCGGCGTTGTCGTTGGAAGACGCATGGGACCTGTTCCACCATCGGGTGAACCCAGTTCCCGGTTTGCGGTCGGCAGCCAAGCTGGTGACGACCCTGTTGGAACGGTCGGAAGGCTTGCCAGGTCGCTTCGACGCGGCAGTCAGGGCGGCCATTGCCGCCGGCCTGCTGCAAGGCAATCCAGCCCAAGCTGCTTGAAGCCATCACAAGCTGCTGGAGACCAACGCATCACCGGCCACCTTGCCGGCACCGTTGCGCTTGGGCCTGGAACGGCTCCAAGCAGAGGGCTCAGCTGCCTTGCTGCCCGGGTCGGGCCGCCACAGAAGCCACACCTGCACGCCAACCCGCGTGAGTAGTCCATTTGGCGGCACGGCCTAGATCATTCAGCCCAAGACGGGCGCAGCAGAAGCCCTTACATATCCGTTATGATATCGACAGTATCAAACGTCGGATAGCATCATCAGATGGGTTCTTGATTGGTCATGGCATGAAATGCTGTGTTTGTCCTGCCTGAAAGACATTCTTCCCAGCAGTGGAAAGGCTTGTTGTTTGCAGAAGATGACAACAAGCGTCATGAGGCTTTGCGTTTGTCTGAACGAAAGGTATTTCCAAGTGCCTTGTGAATTGTCTTCGGCATAGGCGACTACGGTGGTCAAGCTGAAGACGCTCATACAGTCTCCTGCGGCGTGGGATGCAGGTTCAATGCTCGATTTCGGCTTTGCCACTGCATCAGCCGGCCCCTCCACCCTCTTCGAAGCGGTTTGAACACCATGCAACCACGCTCCATGAAACAATTTCGCGAGGACGGGACGATCGTTGCTGACCACCCGCTTGCGCGGGGGTTGCTGGGGGATGGGCGGCCTAAGCCGCTCCGCGAACCGGCGAGCGCAAGCCGAAGCCGGCGCCCTAAACGTTTGAACGTCGTGCTGATCTGCCATTACGGGCGGACAGGATACAACATCCTGCGGTCGCTCAAAGCCGTGAACGCGCGTGTTTATCTCGTGCATGACCGACGGGGCGCATCGCTCAGCTATTCGCGCCGCTGCAAGGTGGTGCATGCGGCGCAGGATCTCGGCTCGGCTGACCCTGACCAGGTGTTGGGCATCATCAATGACCTGCACCAACAAGTCGGCGTGGACAGCGTCATCGCGAGCGATGTCGAGAGCCTGGCGTTCCTGTCGAAGATCAGGGAACGGTTGCTCGCGCCGGTGTTCCCCATGGCGGACGCCGGCACGTTGGCCATGCTCAATGACAAATGGATGTTCTACAAGCTGTGCGAAACGGCCGGGGTTGGGGTTCCGAAGTCGCTTTATGTCGGGTGCCAGTCCGAATTCGATGTCGGTGCCGTTGAGCGCGAACTGGGCTACCCCGTTATCATCAAGCCAGTGAATTCTTACGGGCAACGCGGCATATCCATTTTCCGAAACCGGATGCAGGCCGAGGAATGGAAGAGGAGCCAGGTCGATCACGATCACCCGGTCATCGTCCAGGAGTACATCGAAGGGACCGATTGGGCGATAAGCGTCTTCGCCCAGGATGGCATCATCAAGCACTGGGTGTCCTGGGTTTGCCCAAGCCAGCTCGACACGGTTTACGGGGTGGGGCGGTTCCTCGCGACTGAGTTCCGGCCGCGTGACGACCTGTTCGAGATGACGCAAAAGGTCGTTGCCGCCACCGGCTTTTCCGGCGTGGCGAACTTCGATGCGCGCTACGACGACCAAGCGTGCAGGATGAAGATGCTTGAGTGCAACCCCAGGTTCTTCAATCGCATGTCGGCGGCGCGCCTCAGCGGCTTGGATTTCGTGCGGCCGGGCTTGCCCGTCGCAGGTGAGCAGCCCACCACTCTGGGCAACGTCGGTTACTATCCCTGGCAAGAGTTGTTCTCGACGCGTGGACTTCACCGGCTCTTGCGTGGACAATGGCGGATTGGACCGTTGCTGCACGACATCTTCGACATGAGCACCGACCCTTTGCCGCCGGTTGTCCGGAAGTTGGCGCGTGAGGACGGGCGTGACTAAGACAACCTACTCCGTTCAGGATCCATGAATGGCACCCAAATCCCGAGCCTGAAAGCAACATGAGCTTCGATTTTCTTGGCTGACGAGAGATGCGACATAGTATCTTTATTGTTTGACCATTTTTTTGCGAGATACCCTTAAACATAACCCTTCTTCGGCGCATGTGTTGAGATAGATGCTCAGAAATCGTTGCATCAAGGCATGTTGCACAACACCATGGACATCCGAGCCACATACCTCTCCCGCAGGTTACCAATCTGTTTGGTCGCACAATAAAGAAGTTTAGGTTGACGTCAGGCTCCCAGAGATTTGATTGCGGCGCGCGAGGATTTCCATGGGTTGGCCGGGTTGCGCAGCGTCTTCTGTCCTTTGGACAAGGAGGCTGCCCTTTGACTCGCCAGAACTGGATTCCCCACCCCAAGCTGCATGCAGACCCGCCGGAGTCCTTCTACACTTCATCGGAGGGGCAGGAGGTTGGGACCGTTCGAGTTTCGGTCATCATCCCGGCGTTCAACGCCGAAGCCACGATCGAATGGGCGATCGCCTCTGCTTGCCGGCAAACCGAGAGGAAACTGGAACTCATAGTGGTTGATGACGCCTCCTGTGACCAAACCTCGGCCATCGTCGCCGAAGCTGCCAAGTCGGACACGCGCATCAGGCTATTGCGGCAGCCGGCCAACGCCGGGCCGGCGGCCGCACGCAACCGGGGCATCGCGGCGGCCAGAGGCGAGTGGATTGCGTTGCTCGACGCGGACGACAGCTACCTCCCCGACCGCCTTGCGAAGCTGCTTGACTTAGCGGATGGGGTGGGCGCCGACATGGTTGCCGATAACATCCTGCTCTGCGACGCCGGCAACCAAATGGCAGGCATCGCGATGATCCCGTCTGCGCAGTTGTCCCGTCCCGTGGAGCTGACAACCGCAGAGTTCATCGCGCGCAACGTTGGCGCACCAAGGACGCCCCGCCTCAGCTATGGGTTCCTGAAGCCCCTGCTCAGGGCCAGTTTCCTGCGCGAAAAGCGGATCACTTACGACGAACGCAACCGGTTCGCCGAAGACTTCATGCTGTATGTCCGCTGCCTTACCAACGGCGCCCGCTGGTGGCTGCTGCCTGACGCGATGTATTGCTACGTCGTTCGTCCCGGCTCCCTCACCGAACAGCAAAGCTCGCATGACCTGATGCGTATTCGGCAGATGGAATCTGACCTTCTCGCCGATCCAAAGGTCGCGCGGGACCCGGCTGTCGTCAAAGCGATACACCGCCACAAGAAGGTGGTGGATCGCTGCTACTATTATCGAGCGTTCACCGACGCGGTCAAAGGCCGTGACGTGCGCTGTGCGGCAAGTCTGCTGATCGACAGCCGCAGGAGCGCCCAATTGATCGCCCAAGAGATGACCCGGCAAATGCCCACCATCCTGGGCAAGGCGTTGCGCGGCGGATACCATTCGCATGGTTGACAATCGGCCGGGTTGCACGGGCTGCGTCCTGCGTTGTCGAGTTCTCGCCGAGGCCGGACCGGGCCTGAATGGCGCCAGGAGCATGGGCGCTCATCGCCGTGGATGGGGGCTGCGCGCTGTCGGCGACGTCACGAACCGAACGGAACGCCCCGCTTGACCATTGCAGCCTTCGTGACGGATTTCGCCGACCAGGCGGTGGTAATCCCGTCAGCCATCGCGGTCGCAGTCGGCTTCGCCGCCGCAGGTTGGCACCGCGGCGCGCTCGCCTGGAGCGGCGTTCTCGCCTGCACCTGGGCCAGCATACTGCTGCTCAAGCTGGCCTGCCTGTTGTTCGGGTCATTCTGGGTCGAGGGGCTTCACAGTCCGAGCGGGCACACAGCCAGCGCCGCCGCGGCGGCCGGCGGGTTTCTCGGGCTGATCGTGCGGCGGCACGGAGGCGATTGGCGGTGGACGATCCCGATCTCGGCCGGCCTCGCGACCGTGATCGGGCTGTCGCGCCTGGCGCTGTATGTGCACACCGGCCTGGACGTCTTGGTGGCCGGCGTGGTCGGGGTGGTCAGCGCGATGGGCCTCGTCACGCTGGCCGGACCACCGCCTCCAAGATTGCGGCTGTCGCCGATCATCGCGGCCTTGGCGGTGGTGATCCTGCTCCTGCACGGCCACCAGGCCTCGGCCGAGGCCGCGATCAAGCGCTTTGCCGCCGCGGAGTTCTGGGATGACCTGCGCGTCGGCATGTCCACTCGGTAAAGCCGTCGAGGAACCGCAGTTGGGTTCCCGCGCAGACGAGCGCCACGCAGGGTCCATCCGGTCTCGCTGCAGCGCGCTGGTGTAAGTGCCGGGCAAGTGACGCACCGGCCCGTCGCTCGCCACTGCGGGCGCCAACGGTCATAATGCCGGGATCGAGGGTGATGAAGCCGCTTGGACAAGGCCCCGCTTTTGGCGCGCCTCGGGCCTGTCGGCGTGCTGAACGACCGTGCGGCGCCGCCCGGCCGCATGGGACCACCCAGGACGGGCTGCGCATCCGTCGCCTTGAAGACCCGTTGTCAACGCCGAACCCACCAGGTAACGATGAAGCCGTCCGCGTTGAAGGGCAAAGTTCAGGGGGCTGGAACACTTATGAGACCGTTGCTCGTGGCATGGATGCTCGCTGCGCCGTTCAGTCCGGCCCTGGCGAAAACCCTGCCAACCGTCGCGGTGTTCGATTTCGCCCTGACCAACACGTCGCCTGCCCCATCGACGTCCGAGGAGCTGGCGCGGCTGCAACGCCTGAATCAGCAGCTCAAGAGCGGGCTGCGCGACCACTTCCAGTTGGTCGATGTCGGCCCGGTGCGGGACCGACTGGCCGGCGTGGACTCGATCCGCGGCTGCAACGGGTGCGAGCTGGACCTGGCGCGCCAACTCGGCGCCGAGCAGGTCGCATACGGGTGGGTGCAGAAGGTCAGCAACCTAATCCTGAACGTGAACCTCGTGGTGGAGGAAGCCGGCACGGGGCGGACCCTGCGGGCCGAAAGCGTCGATATCCGCGGCAACACGGACGAATCTTGGACCCGTGGCCTGCGCTACCTCCTGAACGAGCGCATGTTCCGCGGCGAGTGACGGCCTCGGGCGCCTGCCGTTCCACATCGTCACGCGGCCGTGCCCAGCGATGTTGCCAAAATTCGCGCAATGCCAATACTCGATAGTTGAAGCGGCTCGACAGGGCGGCAAGCCCGCCAACAGGCCCCAAGAGGCGCTGGAACACAACCGAGGGAGGCGACGACGCGAAAGATCCTTTTCCTAGCGGCGCTGGGGCTGGCCGGTCCTGCCTATGCGCAGGTAGGTCCCCAAGCGGAGGTGCCGGACGGCGCGACGCTGTTCCGCCGCCAATGCGGCACCTGCCACTCGCTGACGCCTGGAGAGGCGCGGCAGGGTCCGAACCTCGCCGGCGTTTACGGCCGCAAGGCCGGCACGGTGCCGGGCTTCAAGTATTCCGCCGGGTTCGCCGACGCTGACTGGACCTGGGACGACGCGCACCTCGACCCTTACCTCGCCAATCCGCAAGCGGTGATCAAGGGCGGCGTCATGGGCTACCGCCAGGCGAAGCCGGAGATACGCCAGTCCATCATCGCCTATCTCAAGGAGCAGCACTGATGGCCAAGCCCATCCACTCGATGATCCGCGTGCTGGACGAGGACCGGGCCGTGACCTTCTACCGCGCCGCCATGGGCTTGGAGGTCGTGGATCGCTACCCGTTCGACAGCTTCACGCTGATCTACATGCGCGACCCGGCCTCCACCTTCGAGTTGGAGCTGACGGTGAACCAGGGCCGCACGGAGCCGTACAACCTCGGCGACGGCTACGGGCACCTCGCCGTCGCGGTGGATGACCTCGATGCTGCCCGGGCAAAGATGGAATCCGCCGGCGGGGCGCCCGGCCCCATCCGCGAGCTGCAGCGGGACGGCGCGTTGCTTGGGCGCTTCTTCTTCATCAAGGACCCGGACGGCTACAGCATCGAGGTGCTGCAGCGGCACGGGCGATTTGGTTAACTCAATGAAAACAACAGGGGACCTGTCCATGAGAGAGATCGACCGCCGCACGCGGTTCAGCCGGCGCGGCTTCCTGCGCACCACCGGCGCCGCCGTGCCCGTCGCCGCCATCGCCGGCACCAGCATCAGCGCCGGCGCGGCCTGGGCGCAGGACGCCAAGGCCATCGCCCCGCACGCCATGGCGACGCTGGTGAAGGCCGCCCGCGACATCTTCCCGCACGACCACATCGGCGACGTGTTCTACGTCCGCGCGGTGACGCCCTGGGACGCCAAGGCCGGCAAGGACGACGCGCACAAGGCGATGGTGGCGGAGGGCATCGCCCGCCTCGACGCGGACGCACAGGACGCCCACGCCAGCCCATACCTGAACGTCGCCTGGGAATCCGACCGCGTGGCGTTGCTGCGCGGGATCGAGCACACGAAGTTCTTCAAGACCCTGCGGGCGGACCTGGTGGTGTCGCTCTACAACCAGCCGGAAATCTGGCCGAAGTTCGGCTACGAGGGGTCGTCCGCCGAGTACGGCGGCTACCTGGCCCGCGGCTTCGACGACATCAACTGGCTGCCGACGGTCTGAGGGAGGGGCACGCGATGGCACAATTCGACCTGAACGACGACAGCCTGGTCGTCATCATCGGTTCCGGCGCCGGCGGTGGCACGTTGGGCAACGAGCTGGCGCAGAAGGGCGTCAAGGTGGTGATCCTGGAGGCCGGGGACCGCTACGAATCGGCGGACTTCGTGAATGACGAGTGGGCGAGCTTCGCCCAGCTTGCCTGGAAGGACATGCGGACGACCTCCGGCACCTGGCGGGTCGGCAAGGACTTTCCAAACCTGCCGGCCTGGATCGTCAAGGCGGTCGGCGGCTCCACCGTGCACTGGGCCGGCGCCAGCCTGCGGTTCGAGGAGCACGAGTTCAAGGTGCGCAGCACCTACGGCGCCCTGCCCGGCGCCAACCTGCTGGACTGGCCAATCAGCCTCGCCGAGCTCGCGCCCTACTACGCGAAGGCCGAGGACAAGATGGGCGTGACCCGCACCAACGGCATCCCCGGGCTGCCCGGCAACAACAACTTCCGCGTCATGGAAGCGGGCGCCAAGAAGGTCGGCTACACGCAGGTCCACACCGGTCGCATGGCGATCAACAGCCAGCCCCGCGACGGACGCGGGTCGTGCCAGCAGATCGGCTTCTGCTTCCAGGGCTGCAAGTCCGGCGCCAAGTGGTCCACGCTCTACACCGAGATCCCCAAGGGCGAGGACACCGGCAACCTGGAGGTGCGGCCGAACAGCCACGTCGTGAAGATCGAGCACGACGCGGCGGGCAAGGTCACGGGCGTCGTTTACGCCAGCCCGGACGGCGCGATGCACCGGCAAAAGGCGCGGGTGGTCGCGGTGGCCGGCAACTCCATCGAAAGCCCGCGCCTGCTGCTCAACAGCGCGTCCAACCTGTTCCCGGACGGGCTCGCCAACAGCAGCGGCCAGGTCGGACGCAACTACATGCGGCACATGACCGGCAACGTGTATGGCATCTTTGAGAAGCCGGTGCACATGTATCGCGGCACCACCATGGCCGGCATCATCCGCGACGAATCACGGCACGACCCGAAGCGCGGCTTCGTCGGCGGCTACGAAATGGAGACCGTCTCCCTCGGCATCCCGTTCATGGCGGCGTTCATGGACCCTGGCGCCTGGGGCCGCTCCTTCACCAGCGCCATGGACGGCTACAGCAACATGGCCGGCATGTGGCTGATCGGCGAGGACATGCCGCGGGAAACCAACCGCGTCACCCTCGACCCGGTGGCCAAGGATAAGCTGGGGCTGCCGGTCGCCAGCGTGCACTACGACGACCACCCGAACGACGTCGCCATGCGAGCGCACGCGGTGCAGCAAGGCTCCGCCGTGTACTCCGCCGTGGGCGCCACCCGGCTGATCCCCACGCCGCCCTATCCGAGCACGCACAACATGGGCACCAACCGGATGAGCGAGAAGTCGCGGGACGGCGTGATCAACAAGTTCGGCCAAACCCACGACATCAAGAACCTGTTCGTGTCGGACGGCAGCCAGTTCACCAGCGGCGCCGCCTGCAACCCCACGCTGACCATCGTCTCGCTCGCCATCCGCCAAGCGGACAACATCGCGAGGATGATGGAGCAGCGCGAGATCTGAGCGGCCTACTTCCGGACGCCGCTGTCGAGGCCCTTGGTGTCGCCAGGGACCGGGCTGGTCGGCGTTTCGGTCCGGCCGATCACGTTCTGGCCGGCGGCGTCGCGCAACGCCCGGTCCCCGGCGGTTTCTCCACCGGGCGTGCCGGGCGGCACCGTGCCCAACGGCACGTCGGGCCGGCTGACGCTCGGCCCGACCTCGCCGCCCCCGCTGCTGCCAGGCTTGGGCGCCTGCGCAAGCAGGACGGCGGGATAAAGCAGCAGCGTCGCCGCCAGAATGAATGCTCGCATCGTGTTCCCCCTGTTGCTTCGTGGTACGAGGTGTTCAACGGGCACACTGCACCTCGGTTCGGTCGGCGCCGACGCTGGCTTGGCGCATGTGGCCGTACTAGAATTTGTGCGTGATTTGATTGCGCACGATAGACTTTCCGGCGTAAGCTGTGCCGCTTTTGCGATTGAAGGAATGCCTATGAAGACGATCATGACCGGCCTCGCTTTTGCCGCCTCGCTGTCCGGCGCTGCCTGGGCGCAGGAAGCGCCGATGACCATCACCCGCGGCACCATCGGCAGCGTCACCGGCCAGATGCTGGAAGCCAAGGCGCGCAACGGCCAAACGGTCCCGGTCGCCCTGACCGACAAGACTAGAGTGTTGGTCGCGGAGAACGCGAGCATCACGGACGTGAAGCCCAACTCCTACGTCGGCATCGCGGCGGCGCCGCAGCCGGACGGCACGCTCAAGGCATTAGAGGTCACGATCTTCGACGAGCGCCTGCGCGGGGCGGGCGACGGCCACTACGGCTGGGACCTGCCGGGCGGCGGCACCACCATGACCAACGGCGCCGTCGGCAGCGTGCAGACGGCCAGCGGGCGCACGCTGGTCCTCGACTACAAGGGCGGCAGCAAGACCGTCGTGGTGCCGGACGACGTGCCCGTGG